>CAXUEV010000009.1:15993-23110 GCA_964250105.1 uncultured Sphingomonadaceae bacterium | reverse complement strand
GAAGAGGAAAGGGGGTCGGGGGAAAGGGGTTTGTCACGCGTGTCACACGGTGTCACAGTGACATCGCGTGACACGGCGTTACGTTCGCGGTGCCGGCGCTGGCGGTCGGCGTCCTTAGCGCGCTTCTCGACGACCTTGGCTTCCTCGCCGGCAAGCGACGCCTTCATCACCGCAGCGAGCATCTCGGCTGTCGCGCCGGACGCGACGAGGGCGTCGATCATGGCAGGTGTCAGGCTCAATTCAGCCACTCCCCGACAGTCCGTGCGCCCTTGCTGCGATTGCATGGCCTGCACGCAACAGTCAGATTTTCGACCGTGTCGCTTCCGCCGCGCGAGTAAGGATGAATGTGGTCCAATTCGAATGGGCCATCGGTTTCGCCGCAATATGTGCAAACCGAACCATCGCGCTTGACCACTTCGCGACGGATGGCGGTCGGAATGGCGTCACGCGCGTACTCGGCTGCGAGTTCGTTTTCGGCGCGAACATTGCTTAGCTTGCCGTCGACAAGGCTCAATTTCCCTCCCGCGATCAGCCGATCAACCAGCGAAGTAGCCGCCCGCGACGAGCATCCCATGACGCCGCCGAGCCAGCGCGGCTCATTCGGGATTGGGCCGCCGCGCGCATAAATCAGGTCGAGCGTGACGATGTACGCGCCGATCAGGTCCGGCGTCATCCCGACGATGCCGTCAAGGAAGTCGCGCGGGTTGTGGCGATACCATGGCTGGCCGCTCATTGGTCGCCCTTCGCGGCGCTCACGACGCCATCACCTGGCCGCACAGCCAAGCAAAATCATCGTCACACTCACGCAACTCGCGCGCGCGGCGAAGCCCGACAAGAACAGTCGTATGATCACGGCCGCCGAGTTTTCGCCCGATCCGAGGGGTCGACCAATTTCTGGCCCGCAGCGCCACCATCACGGCCCAGCGTGCATGGACCATCTCCTGTCGGCGAGAGTATCCAACCATCTCGGCGACGGTCACGCCGGCGGCAGACGCGGCGGCCCGCAAGATCAGGTCGGATGGGCTCGGGCCGCTCATATCGCCGAAACCTCGACATCGACCCGCGGCGACGCGTCGTAGACCTTGACCACACGGACGTCGCAAATCTGGCCGTCGTCGACCCAGACGATGCCGTTTAGCGCGTCGACGCACTTCAGGTAGTTGTCAGCATCCGGTCGGCTCGTCGGCAGCTTGGAACCCGCCAGAGCCCCCGCACGGCGTGTTTTCGGCCATGAAGCCGGAATCGGCAGCCGGACGTGCATGACGACGCTCAGCGGGCCCTGTAGCGGTTCCCTGCCCGCCATGGCGTCACGGCCGGCCTCGGCCAGCCTAGCCTCGTACGACCGCGTCTTGCCCGGCGTGTAGGCGCGGGCGAAACCGCCCTGCGATGAGAAGCGCGGCCTGCCCTTCGCCACCGGATCGCCGGGTATGGTGATGCGGATCACCACGGCACATCCGCCGCCAGCTTATCCAGCATCCGCTGCGTCGCCGCGCTGACCTTTGTAAGCGACTTGGCTTGCGACCCCTTGGCTTTAGCAATGCGCCGACCGAGCACGCGCCGCCGACGCTCGTCGTCGGTCAGTCCATCGGTGCCATCATCGCCGCGGCTCATCGCCCACTCTCCGGCCAGCCACCGTTGGGCGCCTCGACGTCGCACGGAGCGTCGACCTCCCGCGCGATACATGCCCATGCCCGCTCGCGGCTGGCGGCGTCGTCCTCGAACGACCCCACGACGCCGATAGACAGCGCAGTGTTACGGGCCGCCCTTGCCCGCTCTTGAGCAGCAGCAAACCGCGCGGCAGCGTAGATTACGGTCATGCGGCGCACCACGCGCCGCACTCGCTGTCAGCGGCGTCTGCTTCCGTGTCGCCCATCGGCAGGACTAGGCTGCTGTCGATGTGCGCGCGAAGGTCGGCAACGCTCATATAGCCAAACGAGAACTTGCGCTCAACCTCGTGTGCCGCCCACCAGTCCAAGCCCTCGGGGTTCAACCGGGCGCGGGCGATGCGCGACTTCTCGCTGACAAACGGGCAGTGGTCGCAGTTGCCGGAGCCCCTTGGCAGATCAAGATCGAACGGCTGCGAGGCCCACCAGCGCAACACGTCCTGCTTGCGGACGCCTGCGCTCGCCAACGGAAAGGCGAACCGGCTACCGGCATTCAGCGACCGAAGCGGCATCTCATGAACGCGGTCGTATTCGTCGGCGCGAAACCCGATCGTTTCAACGTAGTCGCCGCCCGAAAATCCTTGCGTCGCCATGAAGTCGTGAAGGACGCCGACCTTGCAATGCTGCGTGCACCAGCGCCCACGCATCGTGGAAAACAGAGACTGCTTGCGCGCGATCAAGCGGCTCAGCGGCTCGCCGTTGCGGCTGGCACTGTTGTAGCCGACTTCCTCGAACCGCGCGGCCGGACCGGGGCGGCGAAGGTCGGTGACAAACTCTAGCCACCGCACACGAACACCCCACCGGCTCCCGCACTCATGCACGAACCGCAGCGTTTTCTCGCGCTCCTTGCCCGTGTTGGCGAAGCACACATACACGTCGTCGGGCAGTTTGCCGTCGTGCGCGCGCAGTATCTCGTGCAGCATGTACGCCGAAGTACGGCCACCGCTGAACGAGATCAGCGCCGGACCTTTGATGCGATAAGCGGGGTGCGGCGCAATCATATTGGAGCCATCTCAAGTGCCGGAAGCGGCTTGGTCACGCCGGGCACGTGGCGGATGACGACCCCGCTCACGACGCCACGACCTTCGCCCCGCCGCCGATCCGCACCGCCACGCGCTGCGCTTCCTCGCGGGTCGCGTACGCGGGGCCGACCGCGATCTCGCGGACCTCGCCCATGGGGGACTTGACGGGGCGGACGACGCGGTAGGTCATCACATATCCGCCGAGCAGCCGGTCAGCGACCGCACCGGCTCGCTCCGCCCGAAGTGACAGGCGTCAAGGTCGATGTACGCCGGCCGCGGTGCCGGCTCGACACGCGGACCCGCCAGCGCAGCTGCGACCCAATCCTTGGGCATCGGCTCCGGCGGCGGCGGGATCAGCGACGCGACGGCGGCGATGAGTTGGAGACGGCGCTTGGGGCAGTAGCGGGTATGCGACAGCCCCTCGGCGTAGCGCTGGCGCTTGACGGTGCGCACGGTGCGTCCGATTGCAGCGGCGATATCCTCGTCGGACGCGCCGGCGTAGAACATCCGCGCGAGCGTCGCGTTGTCGGCGTTGGACCAGGCGGTCATGCCGCCACCCGCGTGAACAAGGCGTCCTCGACCTCGCCGATCCGCAGCTCAAGGCTCGACGCGATGCCCGCGATCGGCCAGCCGCTCCACCACAGCCGGCGGATGCTGTTGCGGCGGGCGCGCATGCGGTGGTTGACGGGGGTCACGCCGCCCTCCCCCGCCGCATCGCCGACCCGACCAGCCCGAAGCCACCGACCATGAGCGACCAGGCGGCGGGCTCGGGGACCGTCTCCGGCGCTGAGGGAGGCGTTACCGGCGACGGTTTCGGCGCTCCTCCCGGCGTATCAGCCAGCCCTCCACCAACCCCGGACACAAAATTATTAGAGCCATCAACGCGATCGTGAAAAAAAGCGAAATGCCCAACACTATCGCTAAGAAGACCAGCGCCCGCACCATCACCTCCATCATATCCGCTTCCAACCTCACCCCCGAACGGCACCACGCACGGCACGTCGCGGAACGTCAGCGGTGGCCGCGGGTCGAGGCGATCGGCGGCGTGGCGCACGATGCGGGCGACGTGGTGACGCGCTGACGGTGAAGCCGCGATGATGAGCGGGGGTGTGGCGGCCAGGGGGCAAACGCACAGCCACGCGGCGAGTTTGGCGCTCATGCCAGCACTGCGTCGGCATCGGCGATGATCGCCTGCAACTTCGGCATCAGCGGCCGCAGCAGCTTGGCCAGCGCCAGCTTCTCGCGATGGTCGATCTTCTTGTCCGACCATGCGCGCAGCAGCGAGGTCAGGAACCCGGCGACCTCCGTCGCGACCTGGTCGACCGGTGCCCGCTCGGCCGTGATCGGGCAGAGCCGACGATGGACCAGCCGGAGCACGTCGTTGCCGAACTCGTCGCCGAGCTCGTCGTCCTGTATCGCATTAAGGAAGCCGAGCAGATCGAGCGACGTCGTGCCGGCGATATAGCTCGCGGCCGACTTGCGGTTTTCCTTGCCCAGCCGCTCGGCGATGGCGGCGTCGGACATGCCGGTCCGCATCTTGCAGCGCAGTAACGCCGCGCCGACTGTCGCGTTGACATTGTCGGACAAAAGTCGTGCTGCACTGCGGAAGATTATCCCCGGTTTGCCCACTAGCTTGCCCCCATGATCTTCGCCCCATCCGAAAAAATGACCCCCCGGAGAGCGCCACCGCACTCGATCCGAGGGGTCAAGTTTACCGGTCGCACGCAGGGGGACACGTGGCCGGTAACGGTGTGGCCGGGCGCGCGGAGTGTGGGGCGTCCGGCTGCATTTGTGGGGGTGGCCCGTGCTAGTGTCGGGCGTCGAATCGTCGACGACAGGGGATCAGCATGTCCGATACGCCGCAAACGCCCGAAGCCATTGCGCATGCACTGGCGGTTCGTATCCTTACGATCGAATTCCCTGCAGGTACGCTGGTCCGAACCGACGCCCGCGCCTACTTGCTCGACCTTTACAGCGAGTGTCTTGAGGCCACTCGGGGCGGCCGAACATTGCCGCCACGATGAGTTAAGCACTGAACGCCCCCGTGATCAGGAAACGGGCAAGCACTTCCGTCTGCGTCGCATCAAAGCCGTTCGAACAAGCAATACGGGCCGCTTCAAGCCGAAGCTGCGGGTGCAGGGTAATGGGAGCCGGTACTCCGATGAGCGGAGCGCTCGTCTTGTCCACGTCAGGGGCGGTGGATTCGAAATAGGGAACGCTGGTTTTCATGGCGGTTTCCTGCTGCTCGTTAAAAAGCCGTATGAAAAAGACCTGATCGAGGGTGGCGCTACAGATGTCGGGCGTCATGCCGCCGCCTCCGATGGTGTGCGCGCCTCACCCGAAGTGTATGTAATCGCCCCACTTACTGGTGTTGACGCCGAACCCTGCGAGGCAGATGCTGGCCCGATCGAGCCCATCAGGGCCGAGGCTTTGGGGAGTCGCGTATGGCGGTGGAACTTGTCGCGGGTATGGACCTGCGGTGGGAGCGCGAAGGCGATCTGTTCTACATGGATCTCACCGGCGCGGATGGAACTAGGCGCGCATTCGGAATACCGGGATCGACGTTCGGCGCGTATGGGCGGAAGATTGAGCGCGGTATGGCCGAGCGGGGCTTGGCCCATTGTGGCAGCGAGCCGGTGCAGATTGGCAAGGGCAAGCGCGGGAAGCACTAGGCTGCCGAGAAGCTCGCCGCGTGGGAGGCGGAGCAGCGGAAGCCCAGCGGGATCAGAGGCGCGGGGTAGGGTCACGCGGCGCGGGCCGGCAGGCGCTGGCGTCGCTCGCGTCGATCGGCCCGGCGCTCGGTGATGCGGTCGAGCGCCTCAATGTCCGGGTCGCTTAGACCTTGGACTGGGCCGAGCTTGCAGCCGAATCGGCGGTATATGTCGATCGCCAGACCTGGCCCCGGCTCGCGCACGGGCGGCTCGGCTAACAGCATGTACGCGTAGGGGACGCTGATGCCGAGCGCGTCCTTGAGTTCGACAGGGGTAGGCTTTGCCATACCCCCTGATCTACATATTGTAGATTATTCCTGCAAGCCCCTTTTCTACAGTCCGTGCCATGCGCCTCCGCAAGAGGCTCGGCATAATGTAGAAATGGCGAACGACATCAACGGCGGCCCGAATCAGGTCCAGGCATGGCGAGAGGTTCGCGGGTTGAGCCGCGAGGCTCTGGCAGAGTTATTGAAGGCGTCGCCCAAGACGGTATGGGCGCTAGAAGCCGGCACCCGTCAGCTGACAGCCAAATGGCTTCGCAAGATCGGTCGAGCGCTCAACGCAACGCCGACCCAGTTGCTGGACGAGAAGCCTCTCAGCGAAGAGCCAGAGCATGTTCCATCCAACGTGGTCGAAATCTGGCGGGCACTACCGCTTGATCAGAGGGACCAAGCGGTGCGCGTACTTGAGACGTTTGCCCGTCGCGGTTAATTACTGCGGTGTTTCGGGGCTAGAAGAGACGTCCGCCGGCTGATAAATGCTCGGCGAAGGCGCAGTGTATCGCCCCGCATCTGGATCAACATGCCCCGCCTCACCCGTGTAGGGGTTCACGTTCCCGCGCGTGGAGTAATTGTTGTAGCGCGAGCTGTCGGGGCTGCTCCGATAGTGTGGAGCGACATACGTGCCATCCTTGCGCGTGTAGCCTCGGACGCGGGTGTCGGCAAAGGCGCTTGAGGCGACGCAAAGCGTCAGACCGGCCAGTATCAGCAGTTTCATAATCATACCCCTCTGTAGCGGAGAGGCAGGTTACCGCTTTGGCTAAAACTCGACGACCTACAGATTGTAGAAAATAACGCTTGCGCCGCCAATCTACAATCTGTAGACCATCCTCACCACGCACCCAAACCGCCGCCACCGCGGCGACGTGGCGGGAGTTTCACGATGGCCGACGAATTTGTGGTCGAGGACGTCGGTCCGCCGACACCACGTAAGCTTTACCCGTGGGCCCGCATGGCGGTCGGCCAAAGCTTTTTTGTCGCCGAAGAATCGGGTTATGCAAATCAGCAGAACAGTTTGGCTGTCGCGGCTAGGGTAGCCCTTGGAAAGGGCAACGCAGCGGTTCGCAAAGTCGACGGCGGCTATCGCGTGTGGAGGCTCGCATGACCACCGCCCTCATCAGGTTCGACGTCATGCGCCGATGGAGCGCGGACGTCGCATTCACCGCCGAAATCAAATGTGCCGCCGACGCACCGGTAAGCGTCAAGCTGGGGCTGGCGGTGAAGTGGGCGATCAAGACGGGTGCCAACCTCGCGGGTGCCAACCTCACGGGTGCCAACCTCGCGGGTGCCAACCTCACGGGTGCCAACCTCACGGGTGCCAACCTCACGGGTGCCAACCTCACGGATGCCAACCTCGCGGGTGCCAACCTCACGGGTGCCAACCTCGCGGGTGCCAACCTCACGGGTGCCAACCTCGCGGATGCCAACCTCACGGGTGCCAA
>CAXUEV010000009.1:0-15893 GCA_964250105.1 uncultured Sphingomonadaceae bacterium | reverse complement strand
CGGGTGCCAACCTCACGGGTGCCAACCTCGCGGATGCCAACCTCACGGGTGCCAACCTCACGGGTGCCAACCTCGCGGATGCCAACCTCACGGGTGCCGACCTCAGGTCGTTCAAGGCCGACATGTGGATGACGCTTCATCAGCATCCCGGCGAGGTACCCGGTCTGATCGCCGCCCTTCGCGCCGGCGAAGTCGAAGGATCATCATACTCGGCAGCATGCGCCTGCCTCGTCGGCACGATCGCCAAGGTGGCGGGCGTAGATTACCGCTCGTTCGAGCACAACCCAGACCATCCCGCCGAGCGCTGGTTCACGATGATCCGCGCCGGCGACAAGCCGGGCGACGCGACCGGCGGCGGTTTCGCGTCTGCCAAGGCGCTGGAATGGGCGCTGGAATATTGCGCGTTGGCCGGGATCGCGGTCGATGCGCCGAACGCCGCGGTGCCGGCATGAGCGCCACCGTCACTGCCCACGAGGCCCGCCTGCGCTACGACGCGTTCGCCGCCGAGGGCCGCATCGTTCAGTCCTCATGGCATTCGTCCGACAGCGACGGCCGCGAGCTCGCCTGCGCGCTTGGCGTTATCGGTCCCAAGGTCGACGCGCCAAGCAAGTGCCCCGCCAGCGTCATGCCGCAGTGGCTTGCGCAGGCCGTCCCGAACCTGTTCGACGGCCAGCCGGCGGACAAGGCGTTGGCTTGGGGCGCGGCTTTCTATGCCGAACTCGATCGGCTCGGTGGCGATGTGCCGTTCACGGTCTTCCATCGCTGGATGGCCGAAAGCGTCCTTCCGCTTTCACGGGCTGCCGCCACGGCTCGGCCTCACCCCACTACTGACGATGCCATAGCCGCGATCGATACCATCATCGACTTGCATCGCGATGCCGCCAAGGGCTCGGCAGCAGACTCGGCAGCATGGTCGGCAGCAGACTCGGCAGCAGACTCGGCAGCACGCTCGGCAGCACGCTGGGCAGCACGCTCGGCAGCACGCTCGGCAGCAGACTCGGCAGCACGCTCGGCAGCAGACTCGGCAGCAGACTCGGCAGCATGGTTGGCAGCACGCTCGGCAGCATGGTCGGCAGCAGACTCGGGAGCAGACTCGGCAGCATGGTCGGCAGCATGGGTTGAGATGGCTGCGGCGCTGGTCCGCATTCTCGCCGCGGTGCCGGCATGACCGCCATCATCCCCCGCGCCAAGTCGGCGCCCGAACGCTTCGACCCCGACGCCTTCGCGCTGTTCATGGAGTTGGATCGCTACCTCAACTCGCACGACATGGCCCCCGAGGACAGCGCCGACGCGCGCTACGATGCGGTGTCGGCGTGCATCGACTGGCTGACCAACGAGGAACTGGCCGAAGGGGTCGCCTGGGCGAAGAAGCGGTCGGCTACGGCATCATTGATCGCCAAGGCGACCGCCCGATGATCGCCTTCATCCGCCGCCAGCTCCGCCGCTACCGCGCCTATCTCGCCGCGGCTCGTGTCGCCGACCGCAAGGAAGCGGCCGAGCATCCCGAGTACGGCGGGTTCGGGGGTGACAAGTGAGCCCGCTGGCCCGCCTCAACGCCATAGCGGCGACCCGTCAGCTGCCACCGCGTGCGTGGGATGCGATCGAGGTCGCCTTGGCCAAGGTGCTGGCCGAGATCGAGGATTGCGAGTGCCGCGATCAGACGGTTGGACGCTTCAAACGGATCGCTGACGGCCGCCGATTTCGGTGTGCGGTCTTGGGAGGAAAGGCATGATTGACTGGAAAAAGCCGCTGCGGATGAAAAATGGCCGCACCAGTATGCTACTGCCGCCCTACCCGTCGCATGACCGACGCAGGTTTCGGATTGCCAATAAAGCTGGAGGCGATCCCGAGAAGGAAGGGACGACTTACCTTTACGACGAAGACGGCCGCTGCTGCGGCGAACGCGACGTGCCGGAAAACCTCGAGAACTACTCGTGAGCCCGCTTGATCCCCAGCCCGACTACTGGGCCGAAGCTCTCAAGCGCGAAGCCGCCGCACAACGCTTGGCCGCTCGCCCCACGCCTCGTCCTCGCCCGACACGCGCCGAGTGGATCAAGGCCGGCGAGGCCGCGCTGGTCGTAGCGGTGGTGCTGGTGATGGTCGGCGGGCTGCTTTGGGCGGGGTTGCCGTCGTGAGCGCCATGATCCGCATTATCCGCCCCGACCCCTCCTATTCGCGGCCGTATGCGGAATGGGTCAACGCGCGCCTGTACGGTGCTCCGCTGCGGCGGTCGTGGCTGTGGTGGTGGAGGTGAGCGGACTCCTCTCCACGCTCGGTCTGACCGCCGACGCTGTAGCCGCACGCAGGTCTGCGGTCGGCGGCAGCGACGCCAATACACTGATGTCGGGCAACGCCGACCGCATCGTCCGCCTGTGGCGCGAGAAGCGCGGCGAACTGCCCGGTGAGGACCTGTCGGACAACCTCGCGGTGCAGATGGGATCGTACACCGAAGCGCTCAACGTCGCATGGTTCGAGAAGATGACTGGGCTCGCCGTCAGTGCGCAAGGCAAGGTCGTGCGCCGCGACTGGGACGGACACCCAATGTCGGCGACGCTAGACGGCCTCACCAGCGACGCAGCCGTGTTCGAAGCGAAGCACTGTGGCGTCCGCAACACCGACGCCGAACTGTTCGCCCGTTACGTGCCGCAGCTGACGCACAATTGCCTCTGCGCCGGCTTGAATCGCGCATGGCTGTCCGTGTTCAAGGGCAACGGTGACTGGTGCGTGTTCGAGTATGCTCTCGACGCCAACTATGCCGCCGCCTTGCTCGAGGCCGAGGCCGCGTTTTGGGCTTGCGTCCAGTCTGGCGAGCCGCCGCATCCGCTGCCCGAACCGCCGGTCAAGACGCCTAAACCTGTCGGCGTAGTCGAATATGACATGACGACATCGAATGCATGGGCTGCGAACGCCGCCGACTATATCGAGACCATGCTCGCCGCCGATCGCCACGATCAGGCGAAGAAAGAACTTAAGGCGCTCGTCCCCGACGACGCCAGCAAGTGCTTCGGCCACGGCATTATCATCAATCGCGACAAGCGGGGCGCGCTGCGCTTCGCCGCCGCACAGGGAGAATAGACATGGGCGATCTTGCAGTCATCACACATCGCCAGGCGATGCCCTCGCTTGTGTCTTCGCTCGGAGATGTTGAGCGCGTCGCTGTAGCGATGGCGAAGAGCGGTGCGTTCGGCGTGAAAGACCCGAATACCGCGTTGATCCTCTGCCTTTTGGCGCACGACGAAGGTCGTAGCCCGGTCGCAGCGGCGCGTGATTATCACGTCATCCAAGGTACGCCTGCCAAGAAGGCAGACGCGATGCTGCGCGACTTTCTGGCCAGCGGCGGACACGTCGAGTGGCACGAGCTGACCGACGACCGCGCCGAAGCGACGTTCTCGCACCCGTCCGGCGGCGTGGCCCGCATTGACTGGGACAAGGCGCGCGTCGCGCAGGCGCAGCTCGGCAGCAATCCGATGCACAAGAAGTATCCCCGCCAGATGCTCCGCAGCCGCGTCATCAGCGAAGGTGTCCGCACCGTGTTTCCAGGTGCGACCAGCGGCATGTACGTGCCCGAGGAAGTCGCGGACTTCGCCGACGCTCCTTCGCGCGTGCCCACCCCCACCGCTACTCCCCTCCGCCGCGAAGCCGCCAAGCAAATCGCGGCGCCCGCCGAGACCCCGTCCACCATCGACCCCGACACCGGCGAGATCGTCGACGAGAAGCGCGACGCCGCAGCCGGCTGGGTCGCGCGCACCGTCTTGGCGATCAACGGCGCGCCCGATCGCGAGGCGCTGGCGGTGGTGCAGACGAAGCGGGCCAAGGCGTTGGGCGATGTTCGGGAGGCGTATCCCGATCTTGCGGAGCAGGTCGATGCGGCGTTTGCGGCTAGGTTGGCGGGGTTTGACGTGGCTGACGACGGGGGTGTGGAATGATTGTCGTTCGCGTGGAGCTGTGGTCAGCAGTGACCGGTGCCATTCAAGAACTAGGTCGCATCCACATCGCTAATGATGAAACCACCACAACGATCAATCCACGACTTGGAAGCTATACGGGCAAATCGTTTGTTGGTCGCGACAGTAGGGCGCTTGACCAACTGCGAGTTTCAAAGACGGGCGAGGTCCGGAACTGGCGTCGGCACGATTTCCATGTCTGGAACTTAGTCGCTCGGATGCTTGCCAGCATGGGATACAACAAATGACCCCCGCCGCCGCGCCCGAGCCGCCGCTCGAACCCGGCTCGCTGGAGCTGTCCCGCTACCGCACCTACCGCCGGTTCGGACATGCGCGCGCTGACGCCGCAGCGGCGGCCGATGTGTCGGTCAGTTTCGCGGAGCTGACGGATCGAGAGGAGAGGTTGGGATGAGCTATACCTCTACTCAGAGTGTTTCTTTCGAAGAACTGTGCGAACTATTTCCGAAGGGCATTCCGATTGAGATGATCAATCTTTGCTTTTCGTGTCCTGACGATTGGACTCCGTGCCGGTTACGCGAAGAAATTACCAATATTGCGGTTCGCCTCTCTGTCCCTGCCACTTGTAAGGCCGAACCGGCGCAAGTGACGGTGGAAGACATGATGGAGGCGGACAGAATCATCAACACACATTGTCTCGGCTATCAAAGCGCCGCCGACCACATCAACGCGAAGTTGGGAGGTGGATCGTGACTAGCTTCGAAGAACTCAAAAGCGCGAAGGCTTTGACTTGTCATCGTGAGGTGAACAGCGATGCCGGAGGAGCTACCGTCCACATGGTGCTGTTAGCAGACGGCTTCCTGATCGACTGCGGCACCGGCATCTATGCTGAGAGGCGGGCGATGATACTCGCACAAATGATCAACGCGAGCGATCCCAGTATGCTTTCGCGGAAGGCGCTCTATTCATGATCCTCACCCCGCCCAACCTAGACGATCTCCTCGCCCGTCTCCGCGCCATGGGCTCCCACGGCCACAAGCCCTATCCGACGCACCACATCAACCCGGATGGGCATGAAGCGGCTGAGGTGATCGAGCGGCTGCAAGCCGAGATCGACGAAGCGCTGCAACTAGCCGAGGGGCCTTCCAGCCTCAAAGATTTGGCGGCGCTGGCGTTTGAGCGTGGGTGTCAGGCCGAGCGGCTGCGAGAAGCGCTTCGACAGTCCGAGGGCGCGATGCGCCAAATGTTCCGCTATTACGATGGAGGCGAGACGCGCGGCTCTTATGACGGCAAGCCCGAACGAAACGGTCTGAGAAAAGCTTGGTATGCCGCCTACGCTGCCCTCATAGTTAACCAAACGGAGGTCGCCCGATGACCGCCGCCCCCATCCCCCTTGACGCCGCGACGGTGGAGCGGTGCGCGCAGGTGGCGGAGGAGGTTGCGGGGTCGACACCCGATCCGCCCGATTACGAGTACGAGTACGCGCACGGCTATAATTATGGCCTTGAGTTAGGCGCTCACAAAGCCGCTACGGACATCGCCGACCGAATCCGCGCCCTCCTCACCACACCCTACACGCTGGCCGACATGCCGGCGGAGGTTGCGAAGCTACGCGCCGCCCTCGCCGAAGTAACGGACGATCTGGAGGCCGGGCTACACTCTTGGTACGATCAAGTGCTTGACGATGCCGTCATGCGGAGACGTTTCCACCGCGACATGCAGCCGGTTGTTCGCGCCCGCGCCCTTCTCGCCAGCGATGGAGCCCCGCATGGATAAGCCCGACGAGATGCTGGCGCTGGCGAAGCGATGTGAAGCGGCGACCGGGCCGGATCGCACTCTTGACGCATATATCGAAATGGCCGTTCGTCATGTAGCCGGATCGCTCTACCGTTATAAGTCGCCCAAATACACCGGCAGCATCGACGATGCGCTGACATTGGTGCCGGCGGGTATGGGCGACGAGATAGAGATCACAACGCTTTACCTTGTTGCTCGTGTGGGCGTCAATTTGAACCACGGCAATGACGGAAGCCCCTTCTACGGTTCAAGCGAGGTCAACAGCATTCCGCTCGCCCTCTGCGCCGCCGCCCTCCGCGCTCGGGCCACGCCGACGCCATGACCGACCGCCCCATCATCTTCAGCGCTCCCATGGTTCGCGCCCTGCTCGCCGGCATCAAGACGCAGACCCGCCGCTTAGCGACGTCGCCGCTGCGGCGGTGCGAGGTCGGGGATCGGCTGTGGGTGCGGGAGGCATGGCGGATTGCGCCCGACGCCTGCGAAGGGTGGAACCCGAATGATAACCGGCCGAGCGGCTGGATTGATTATCGCGCAGGTGGTGATGCCAAGCTATCCGCGCCCTCGTTCAGCCATTTGCTCGACGCTTTCGGACTGAAGGTCGACGTCGATTGGGACTTTGTTCCAGACACATGGCGACCTTCATTGTTCATGCCTCGCTGGGCTTCCCGCCTGACGCTGACCGTCGAGGCCGTGCGGATCGAGCCGTTGCAGGCGATGGAAGGACAGCACCCGGCTGAAAGTGATGCGATTGCCGAAGGCGTGCGCGCGATTCACCACGGTGACGGGGATTATTATTATCACGCCTTCCGCGATGAGCCGCATCCCAAGAATTGGATTGATCCGGCAGATGCGTATCGTGAACTGTGGGAAAGCCTTCACGACAAGCCAGGCCAGCACTGGGAAGATAATCCAGAGATCGTCGCGCTGACGTTCCGGTGCGAGCAGCGGAACATCGACGCGTGAAGCCGGACCGCCCCCGCTACGCCACGAAGGCGCTGATCGCGCGCATGATCGACGCGGCGAAATCGGCGGGGCTTGACGTGCGCGGCGTCGAGTTGTCACCTGACGGCACGGTTCGGCTGTACGATGCTTCGCAGGTCGCGACGTCCGCCTACGATCGCTGGAAGCAGGGGCAATCGGCGTGAGCATCAAGGGGCTTGCCTACGTCTCGAAAAAGCGGACCGGCAAGCCGACGCTCTGGTACGTGTATGCCTATCGTGGCGGTCCGCTGATACTCTCGACCGTGGGCGGTTCTAGGCCGTCCCTGACGCCCGCTGCGGTCGCTGCGTACCACGAGGCCATGCGGGAGACGCGGGCGGCTCCTAGCGACACTCTGGCGGCCCTGTGCGCCGAATGGCGAGCCTCACGCGAATGGGCAGCCTTCGCCGACGACACCAAGAGACAATGGGGCTACCGGCTTTCGGCGATCCAGGAGGCATTCGGGACGGTTCCGCTTGCCGTCTTCGAGGATCGGCAGATGCGACGCGATATCCTTAGCTGGCGTGACGCTATGGGCGACCATCCGCGCAAGGCCGACTATCACGTCCAGGTCCTGCGCGGCCTGCTCAAGTACGGCGTCGTCCACGGCCGCGTCGCGCTCAACCTCGCCGATGGCATCCCGAGCCTGTACCGTGGCGGCAATCGCGCGGCGATCATCTGGACGCCAATCGAGCGGTGGGTCATGGGCTTCGGCCTGTCGCAGCAGACGAGCGACGCCTTCCGCCTGGCGTGCCTGACCGGATTTCGTCGTGCCGAACTCGCCGGCTGCCCGATGCATGCGGTAGGCGATCACGCGATCGTGTGGGCGACGCAGAAATCGGCCCGCGAGAATGTCGTCACCGTGCCGATGATTGAGCCGCTGCGCGAACTTGTCGCCGAACTGCGCACGCGACACCGTGAACCGGGGGTGGCATCGATCCTGGTCAACAGCCGCGGCCGGCAGTGGACACCTGACGGGCTGGATAGCAGCTTCGGCGATGAGCGCGATCGGATCGGCTTCGACAAGCACCTGCACGACTGCCGCGGCACCTATGCGACCGAGTTGATGGAGGCCGGCCTGACCGACGTGCAGATCGCCGGCATACTCGGCTGGTCGACCGCGCGTGTCGCCGATATCCGGCGGCTCTACGTTGACCAAGAGCGCACAGTCGTGGCAATTGGTGAGGCGATTTCGCGGCGTTTCGCAAACCGGGCTGCAAACCGGTGACGCAAAAACCTGCTAAGTCGTTGATAAGCGGGCGTAGCTCAATGGCAGAGCAGAAGCTTCCCAAGCTTACGACGAGGGTTCGATTCCCTTCGCCCGCTCCAGCGCCTCAACCCCCCGTCATCGCCGCGAACGCCGACGGATCGGCATCGAAGATGCTGATCGGGGTGGATATGACGCCCATCTCGGCGGCGTAGAGGTCGTAGAGCGCGAGCAGTTCGGCGAGCTTGTCGGGGTGGCGTTCGGCGAGGTCGTCGACCTCGCCCGGGTCGGCCGACAGGTCGTAGAGCTGCCAGCGCGAGATGCCGTCGGCGCCGGGGATATAGACCGCCTTCCAGTCGTCGCGGCGGAGCGCCCGGCGGTTGAACAGTTCCCATCCCGTGCTCGTCCCGGCGGGATGGACCCGCGCCGCATCGCCCGCCAGCCACGGCGCGAGCGACCGGCCGCGCTGCGGGACGATCGTGCGGCCGCGGTACGCCGTGCCCGGATGATCGACGCCGGCCAGCTCGAGGAAGGTCGGCGCGACATCCATCGCCGTGGCGAAGACGTCGCCGATCTCGCCGGCGCGGCGGCCGCCCCAGTGGACGAACGCCGGCACGCGGATGCCGCCTTCGGTGGTGAACATCTTGCCCAGCCGCGACGGCGCGGTCGCCGCCTGCGCCCAGCGCGGCCCGTACCAGATGTACGAACCCGGCCGGCCGAGATTGTCGAGGCTGTTGTCGCAATGCGCGGCGATCAGCTTCCGGAACATCGGGCCCATGATCGGCATCGCCTCGACGATCGCGCCCTCGGCACCGTTGTCGGACAGGAAGACGATCACCGTGTCGTCGAAGCGGCCGCTCGCCTTCAACTGCGCGACGACGCGGCCGACGTTGCGGTCGATGCGGTCGACCATCGCCGCATAGACCTCCATCGCGCGCGCCGAAGCGGCGCGCTCGGCCGGCGACAGCGCCGTCCATTCGGGTGCCTCGGCGACGACCGGGTGCGGCACGACGCCCTCGGCGACCAGGCCGAGCTCGACCAGCCGCTCCAGCCGCCGCGCGCGCAGCGCGTCGGGCCCGTCGTCGTAGACGCCGCGATAGCGCGCGATATCGTCGTCGGGCGCCTGCAGCGGCCAGTGCGGCGCGGAGAAGGGCAGATAGGCGAAGAACGGACGGTCGTCCGCCTCGCCGAGATAATCGAGCAGCCGCGTCGTGAAATGGTCCGACGAATAGAAGCCCGGCGGCAGCTCGGTGACGTAGGTGCCGTCCTCCATATATTGCGGGCCGCGGGCGACGACCTCGTCGATGTTGCCGCCGCCGAAATGGTCGTGGCCGCCGGGCAGCAGCGCGAAGCTGCGCTCGAACCCGCGCGCCGCCGGGTGGCTGCCCGCGGTCGCGCCGAGGTGCCACTTGCCCGACATCAGCGTGGCGTAGCCGGCGTCGCGCAGCAGCTCGACGAAGGTGACGACGCGGTCGTTCAGATAGCCCTCGTAGCCGGGCGCGCCCTCGAAATCGGGGCGCACCGCCTCGAGCATCGCGCCGAGGCCGGCGAGATGGTGGTCGGTGCCGGTCATCAGCATCGCCCGCGTCGGCGAGCACGCCGGCGCCGAGTGGAAGTCGGTCAGGCGGACGCCGGCGAACGCCAGCGCGTCGAGGTTGGGCGTCGCGATCTCGGCGCCGAACGCGCCGAGGTCGGAGAAGCCCATGTCGTCGACGACGATCAGCAGGAAGTTCGGACGCTTGGCCATGGCGGGCTCCTCAGACTCCGGCGGCGTCGCGCGCGTCGAGCTCGCGGCGGATCGCGACATGGGCGGTCTCGTCGAGCGGGAAGCCGTAGACCAGCGCCGCCGAGACGAGGTGTGCGAGCGCCGGGCCGAGCGCGAACACGAGCAGCAGGCCGCGCAGCGCCTCCGGGCTGTTGTTCGCCGCGGCGGGGTCGAGGCCGGCCCAGGCGACCAGCGGCAGCGCGATCCCGACCGCCGCCGCCATCGCCGCCTTCATCGAGACGCTGAACACCGAGAAGAACAGCGCGGCGCGGTCCTCGCCCGTCGCCAGGCGGTGGCGGTCGGCGATGTCGGCGACCATCGAGCGCAGCATCAGGTTGCCCGAGCCCTGCGCCAGGCCCTGCGCGACCGTCAGCGCGAGCAGCAGCGGCAGCGCGCCGGGTTCGACCAGCAGCAGGCAGAGGTTGATCGCGACCTGGACGAGCTCGCCCGCCACCGCGGTGCGGTGCTTGCCCAGCCGCAGCGCCACCTTCGCCCAGATCGGCGCGGCGGTGATGCCGAAGACGAACTGGAGCAGGAACAGGCCGCTCGCCCATTGCGGCAGGCCGGCATAGAGGCTGACGAAGAACACGAACAGCGTCGCGCGGATGCTCTGGCCGAGCGACACGGCGAAGTCGGAGACGAGCACGCGCAGCAGCAGCCGCTCGCCGACGACCAGCCGCACGACGTACAGGAACGACTGGCGGCGGCGCGCGGCGGCGGGGATCGGCGGCTCGGGGAAGGCGCGCAGCGTCAGCGCGACCGCGGGCAGCAGCAGGAGCAGGATCACGCCGCCCATCGCGCCGAGCTTCAGCGGCGCGTCGGCGGGCCGCACCTGGTCGACGATCGTCGGCAGCAGCAGCACGAGCAGCAGCGAGATCGCGCCGAGCACCGTCTGATAGGTGACGACGCGCGTGCGCTCGTGATAGGCGCGCGTGATCTCGCCCGACCAGGCGAGATAGGGGATCTGCAGCATCGACGCGCCCGCATAGAAGGCGAACAGCGCCGCGCCGAGATAAAGCGGCGTCACCGCGCCCGGCGGGAAGAACAGGAACAGCCCGGCGATGCCGAACACCGCCGCGCCGGCGGCGATCCACGTCTTGCGGCGGCCGAAGCGGGCGCGCGTCCGGTCGCTCAGCGTGCCGACGATCGGATCGGCGAGCGTGCCCCACAGCCGCTCGAGCAGGAAGATCGTGCCGAGCATCGCCAGCGGCACATGGTAATGCTGCGCGTAGATCGCCGGCAGGTAGACCGCGAGCGGCAGCGACGCGGCGCTGATCGGCATCGCCAGCGTCGAGAAGCCGACCAGCCGGCCGAACGGCAGCCGGTCGGCGGCGGGGTCGGTCGTCGCCATCGCCTAGATCTTCGTCCTGAACGTCGCGCCGAGCGTGCGCGGGTCGCCGGTGATGCCGAGCACCAGCCCGGTGTTCGCCGGGCTCAGCGTCTGGAAATAATCCTTGTCGAGCACGTTGCGCGCCCAGACCGAGACGTCCCAGCGCTGGTCGCCGGCGCGCAGCCCGGCGCGCAGGTTGAGCAGGCCGTAGCCCGCCACGCGCGAGAAGCGGCTGTCGCCGACCGCGGTGTAGAACGACGAGCGGTGCGACCAGTCGGCATGGCCGTAGACCTCGCGCCCGTCGCCGACCGGCTGCGCCGCATCCGCGCCGAGCGCGTACGAGAATTTCGCTACCCCCGCCAGCCGCCGCCCCGACAGGTCGGCGACGGCGACCCCGCTCTCGACCGGCGCCGGGCCGTTGACGTACGAGCGGTAGGTGCCGTCGGTATAGGCGGCCGACGCGGTCAGCGCCACGAGGCGCGTCGGCGCCCAGCGCGCGTCCGCCTCGGCGCCGCGCGACCGCGCCCGCGGGATGTTGGCGATATACTGGACCGTGCCGACCGATCCGGGCACGGTGTCGAGGATCGCGGTCTGGTAGTCGCGGACGTCGGTCCAGAAGCCGGCGAGGTTGAGCGTCACCGTGCGGTCGACGAACTGGCTCTTCAGCCCGACCTCGTAATTGTCGACCTTCTCGGGCCGGACGGTGGTCGGCACGCCCGCCGGGATCGCCGCGAGGTTGAGCCCGCCCGACTTGTTGCCGCGGCTGTAGCTCGCATAGGCGAGCGCGTCGGGCGCGACCGCGTACGACACGGTGGCGGTGCCCGACAGGCTGTCGTCGCGCCGCCGCGCCGAGAAGGCGACGTTCGGGTTGAAGCCGTTGCGGATCGCGCGCACGGCGGTGGCGAACGCCGCCGGCAGCGTCGCCGGGTCGACGCCGCCGTCCTGCGTCTGGCTGTAGCTGCCGTCCTTGTTCTCGTGGGTGAAGCGGAGGCCCGCGGTCAGGCTCAGCCGCTCGGTCGCGTGCCAGGTCGACTGGGCGAAGCCGGCGTAGCTGCGCGTCTCGGGATCGGACGCGGCGGACGCGTGGAAGCCGTTGAGCGCCGCGC
The DNA here is from genome assembly GCA_964250105.1 of uncultured Sphingomonadaceae bacterium. Classification (GTDB taxonomy): domain Bacteria; phylum Pseudomonadota; class Alphaproteobacteria; order Sphingomonadales; family Sphingomonadaceae; genus Polymorphobacter_B. The sequence goes on along the minus strand of CAXUEV010000009.1, from coordinate 3,808 downwards.
CGCCGACCGCCGCCGGCACCGTCGGCAGGAACCAGTTCGCCGCCGCCGCGCCGTAGCCGACCGCGCCGGTGCCGTAGACGATCTGGCGGAAATAATAGAGGCCGACGACGTAATCGACCGGGTTGCTGCCGGTCGAGGCGAGGCGCAGCTCCTGGCTGAACTGGCGCTGGCGGTTCGCCTGATACGCCTCGGTCAGGATCGGCAGGCCGATCGCGTCGCTGTCGTTCGCCGGGTCCCAGGTCCAGCGGCGGTACGCCGTGACCGAGGTCAGCGCCGCCCGGCCGAGGTCCCAGTCGACCTGCCCCGAAAAGCCCCATGCCGACATGTTGGCGCGGATCGGGCTGTCGGCATCGGTCCGCCGCGCGAACGCATCGACCGGCACCCCGACATAGCCCGCGCGCGCGATCCGCGCGGCATAGCTGTTGGGGACGGCATTGCCGTTGTCGTAGCGGTCGAACACGCCGGCGACGATCGAGATGCAGCAGTTGAGCCGCTGCCGCGACAGGTCGCCGATCAGGCGGATCTGCAGGCGGTCGGTCGGCGTCGCCAGCAGCTGGCCGCGGACGGTGAAATTGTCGTAGTCCTGCAGCCGCCGGTCGGTCCGGACGTTGCGGACGAAGCCGTCGCGGTGGGTGTCGGCGACGCTCAGCCGGACCGCGAGCCTGTCGGCGATCAGCGGCGCCGAGGCCGATCCGCGGACCTGGTGGTAGCCATGGTCGCCGAGCGTCGCCTCGCCCGAGAACTCGGGCGTGAAGCTCGGCAGGCGCGATGTGATGTTGATCGCGCCCGCGGTCGTGTTCTTGCCGAACAGCGTCCCCTGCGGCCCGCGCAGCACCTCGATCCGGTCGAGATCGACGAGGTCGAACTGCGACGTGCCGACCCGCCCGTAATAGACCTGGTCGATGTAGAAACCGACGCCGTTCTCGAGCCCGTCGACGGCGATCGCCACGTTCGAGCCGAAGCCGCGGATGTTGACGTTGGTGTTGCGCGGGTTGAAGCTGAACACCTGCAGCGCCGGCACGAGCTGCTGGATCTGGGTCAGCGTGAAATTGCCGGTCGCCTCGAGCTGCGCCTGGCCGACGACGCTGAGCGCGATCGGCACGTCCTGCGCCCGCTCCTCGCGCCGCCGCGCGGTGACGATGATGTCGCCTTCGCTGTCGACCCCTGCATCCGCCGCAGGCGCCGCCGGCACCTCGGCCGCGTGCGCCGCCGCCGCGGTGGCGAGCACGGCCAGCATCGCTGCCGCGCGCCGCCAGCCGGCGCCGATTCCCCTGTCCATCCCCGTGTCGCCCCCGTGTTCGCGGAACTTCTTGGCGCGGCTGTCCCGCGTCGGCCGATAGTCCACCAGGGGGATAGGGAAACCAATCAAGTTTTGGTTGCACGCACGCAACGCCGGCTTCCACCGGCGGTCGGGGTCAGAAGTTCAGGCGCACGCGTCCGCCGATCATCCGCGGCTCGCCGTAGCGGATCGTGTCGAAACCCGCACCCGGATACAGGCCCGCCGGCTGCTGGGCGTAGGTCTTGTCCGTCAGGTTGGTCACGAACACCGCGGCGTCGAACGGCGATCCGGCGACGCCGCGGCATTCGAAGTTGAGATTGACCAGGCTGTACGGCGCGACGCGGCCGACCGGCGACGCCACCGACGCCACCTGCGAGCTGATGTAGACGTAGGTGATGCCCGCCGACAGCCGCCCGAGCGCGAGCGGCGGCGCGGTATAGTTGGCGCTCAGCGTCAGCTTGTTGTGCGGCGAATAGACGAGCCTGCCGCCCGGTAGGACGAGCGGCGTCGCGGTGAAGGCGGGCACCGTCGCCGGCGGCACCGGCGCGGGCGCCGCGGGTATGTCGAGCGACAGGACCCGAGTATTGAGATAGGTGTACGATCCGGTCAGGTTCACGCCCGCCGCCGGGATGATCGTCGTCTCGATCTCGGCCCCGTAGATCCGCGATCGGCCGGCGTTGAGGATGCCGTCGTTCGGCGCGATCGAGGTGTCGGCGAAGCTGAAGATCGCGCTGATCTGCTGGTCCTTGAACTTGTTGTAGAAGCCGGCGACGTTGAACACGCCGCGGACGCCGCCGAAGTCGAACTGCGTCTTGGCGCCGGTCTCCCACGCGTCGACCTGCTCGGGCTTGAAGATCTCGAACCCGGGCGCGGCGTCGGGCGAGACGCTGCCCTGGCGGTAGCCGCGGGCGTATTTGGCATAGACGAGCACCTGCCCGCTCGGCTTGTAGTCGAGGTCGATCAGCCATGTCGGCTTGTGCGACTTGGTCGCGAACTTGAGCTCGCAGCCCTGCGCCAGCGTCGTCAGCGTCGCGAAGATGCACTGCACCGTCGGCGTGTTCGGCTGCGGAAAGCGGTAGACCCTGCCGATCGTCGTCGCCGTCACCTTGTCGTCGGTGTAGCGGATGCCCCCCGTCAGGTCGAGCTTGTCGGTCAGCGCATAGGTCGCCTGCGCATAGGCGCCGAGGTCGCGGTACGCCGATTTCTGCAGCGTCTCGTTGAGCCCGCCGACCTGGATGCTGATCGGCGCGCCGAAGGCGGCCGAATAGGCGGCGGAGAAGACCGCGCCGACCGGGTCGCTGCACTGGAAATTGTTGCGGTCGGTGCAGCTCAGCAGCTGCTGGTTGAACTTGCCGCTGAGTCCCAGCGGCCGCGAGCTCTCGAAATAGGCGCCCGCCTGCCATGTCAGCCGGTCGCCGAACGCTCTGCCCTGGAACTGCAGCTCGTCGGTGAAGCTCGACTGGTTGTTCGACGGCTCGCCGTTCGGCGTCCCGACGAGGTCGATGAACGAGATCGACTGGCCGGTGAACGGCGCGGTCGACTGCATCACCGTCGCCGAGCCCAGCGCGATCGGGATCGTCGCCGGGATCGTGATGTTGGTGCCGTACAGGTCGGTGGCGAGCGTGGCGCGGAGCCGGGTGTAGCTGACGATGTTCTTGATCGTCAGCGCGTCGCTCGCCGTCCATGTCGTCGTGTTGACGACGCCGTACTGGCGCAGGCTGGTCTCGGGATCGGCGAGGTCGCCGTTGAACCGGCGCGGTCCGGCCGCCTGCTGGACCGCGAAGCTGCTCCCCGGGCCGTTGCAGACGAGATAGGCGACGATGCCGAAGTTCGGGTCGCACGTCGCCGGGATCGAGGCGGCGCCGTTCGTCCGCGAGCGGACGTACGACAGGATCGTGTAGTTCTCGACGTCGGGCGTCACGTCGAGGACGAGGCTGGCGCGCGCGGCGACATAGTTGCGGTCGTCGACGTCGGGGCCGACGCCGACGCTCCTGGTGAAGCCGTCGCGGTTCTGGTAGTCGACGCCGAGCCGCAGCCGCGCCTTGTCGCCCAACGGCACGTTGACGACGCCCTGCAGCCCCTTCCAGTCGTAGCTGCCGTACAGGCCCTCGACATAGCCCTCGAGCTTGCCGGTGGGCTTCTGCGGCACGAGCAGCACCGCGCCGCCGGTCGTGTTGCGGCCGAACAGCGTCCCTTGCGGACCCTTGAGCACCTGGACGTTCTGCAGGTCGAAGAACGAGCCCGGCCCGGCACCGTCGCCCGCCGGGTTGCTGCCGCCGCCGCGCGGTGCCGCGGCATCGGCGAAATAGACGGCGACAGACGCCGTCGTCCGGTTCTGCTGGGTGAAGCCGCGGATCGCATATTGCGTCTGGTCGCGGCCGATGACGCCGGTCACCGACAGCGACGGCGTGTAGAGCACGAGATCGTTGGCATCGGTGACGTGGCGCTCGGTCAGCTGCTTCTGGCTGAACGTCGTGATCGAGATCGGCACGTCCTGCAGCCGCTCCTCGACGCGCCGCGCGGTGACGA
>CAXUEV010000008.1:0-25186 GCA_964250105.1 uncultured Sphingomonadaceae bacterium | reverse complement strand
CCAGCAGCGCCGCGATCTCGGCGAGCGGCGTCCCCGGCCGCACCGTCAGCACCAGCTCCTCGGGCTGCCAGTCGACGACCCCGGCAAGCCGCGACAGGTCGAGCACCGTCTCGGCCACGACCGGCCGCCCGACCCCGCGGCCGCTCCCGCCGCCGACGAGTTCGAGCGTCGCCGCGCCCGCTACCGCCTCGACGACCTCGCCGGCGGTCGCCGGCTGCCGCAAGTCCACCACCTTCAATAGCGTTCGAGTTCGGGGAAGCGCGTCGCCCCGCCGTGGACATGGACCCGGCCGAGCTCGGCGCAACGGCACAATGTCGGGAACACCTTGCCCGGGTTGAGCAGGCCGCGGTCGTCGAACGCGCAGCGGAGCCGCGCCTGCTGCGCGAGGTCGGCGGGGCCGAACTGGACCTCCATCAGGTCGCGCTTCTCGACGCCGACGCCGTGCTCGCCCGACAGCACGCCGCCGACCTCGACGCACAGGCGCAGGATGTCGTTGCCGAACGCCTCGGCGCGGTCGAGGTCGCCGGGGATCTCGGCGTCGTATAGCACCAGCGGGTGGAGGTTGCCGTCGCCGGCGTGGAAGACGTTGGCAACACCCAGCCCGTGGTGCGCGGACAGCCGCGCGATCTCGCGCAGCACCTGCGGCAGCGCCTGCCGCGGGATCGTCCCGTCGATGCAGTAATAGTCGGCGGCGATGCGGCCGACCGCGGGGAACGCCGCCTTGCGCCCGGCCCAGAAGCCGCGGCGCTCGGCCTCGCTCGCCGAGGCGCGGACGCTGGAGGCGCCGGCGGCGATGTCGCCGACGACCGCGATCAGATGGTCGACCTCGCGCGCGGTGCCGTCGAGCTCGACGATCAGCAGCGCCGCGACGTCGAGCGGATAGCCGCAGCCGGCGAAGGCCTCGGCGGCGTGGATCGCCGGCCGGTCCATCATCTCCATCGCCGCCGGGATGATGCCGGCGCCGATCACCGCGGCGACGCACGCCGCTGCGCTCTCCGCGTCGGCGAAGCCGATCAGCAGCGCGCGCTGCGTCTCGGGCACGGCGAGGATGCGGACGGTGATCTCGGTGACGACGCCGAGCAGCCCCTCCGAGCCGCAGATCACGCCGAGCAGGTCGAGCCCGGCCGGGTCGAGGTGGCGGCCGCCGAGGCGGACGACCTCGCCGGTCATCAGCACGACCTCGGCGCCAAGCAGGTTGTTCGTCGTCACGCCGTATTTCAGGCAGTGCAGCCCGCCCGAATTCTCGGCGACGTTGCCGCCGACCGAGCAGGCGATCTGGCTCGACGGATCGGGCGCGTAGAAGAAGCCGCGGTGCGCCACCGCCTGCGTCACGGCGAGGTTGGTCACGCCGGGCTGGACGACGACCACGCGGTCGGCGAAATCGATGTCGAGGATGCGGTTGAACCGCGCCATGCCGAGCAGGACGCCGTCGGCGAGCGGCAGCGCCCCGCCCGACAGCGACGTGCCGGCGCCGCGCGGCACGACCTTGACCCCGGCCCCGTGACACCAGGCGAGCACGCGCGACACCTGCGCGACCGTCGCCGGCAGAACGACGACGAGCGGCCGCTGGCGGTACGCTGTCAGCCCGTCGCAGTCGTAGGCGCCGAGCTCGGCATCGTCGTCGATCACCCCGTCGGGGACGATCGCGCGAAGCGCCACGACGATCTCCGCCCGCCGGCCGATCGTCGTGGTATCGGGCGCAGGCATCAGCATGGCGGAGGTCCATCGTTCGCGGGCGTCGTACAGCCCGGCTTGAGCTTACCCGGCACCCTCGCCGCCGTCGATGGCGATGTAGTGCCGGCCGGTCAGGCGCGACAACGGGTCTGCGGCGCGACCAGCGCGAGGCGACCCACGACGGGCGTATCTTATTACTTCATCCGAAAAGACGCGATAGCTCGCGGATGCAACTATAGACGCCGAGTTGGCTGCTGCTCCAGATTGTTCCGCTCGAGACGAATGCGATAACGATATTGCGACGGGGAGATACGAAGAGCGCCTGGCCGAAGACGCCGCCCTTCAGCATATCGCCGTCGCCCCAGACCTTGTCCCATTGCCACGAGGCGAAGAGCGGGTTTTCCGGTTTCTCCAAGGGCAAGCTGCCGTCTCCGGCGAGAAAGACGTCTCGCCGTCCCTTCACGACATTCTGACGGTAGAGCTCCGAGAAGATCGGCGCGCGTTGCGACAGACGTTCCAGGTCGGTGAATTGCAGGCCGTACCGCGCCAGATCGCGCAGCGTACAGCTGATCCCCGCCTTGCCATCGTTCGCGCCTCTGGGGGAGATGTAGATGGTCGCATCATTGTCAGCACCGATCCTGCCCCAGATCTCGAGCGAGATGATCTCGTGAAGCGGCAGGCGCCACATCTCCTCGCAAAGCCAACCGAGAAGGACGGTGTTGACGCCGCTATACTCGTACTTCGTACCCGGTGCCCGATGCCGCTTGAATCCGGCGATCACGTCGTAACTAAGCTTGTCGTTATAGTAGCTCTCACGAAATTCCTTCTGGATTACCGGTGGATCCTTCGCGATCGAACCGTCGGCATTGACGTTCAATTCGACGGCCTCGGTGCCGGAAGCCATGTCGAGAATGTCACGGACGCTGACCCCGTCCCATCCGGTGCCCGCCAGACTCTTGATATAGGTTTGAACGCCGCGACTTGGGTCGACTTGTCCTCGATCGACCAGGAGCGCGACGAGAGTGCCGACGAACGATTTCGAGATCGAGTTGAGAACATGTCGATCCCATGGGCGCATGCGAGGATATTCCTCCACGACGATCGTCCCGTTCTTCAGGACGATCATCCCGTCCATCCCGAGGTTGGGATCGTTGATGATCGAGATCAGCGATTCCGGGCTGGGTCGTTGCGGCAGGCGCAGCTTCAAGGAAGTCGCGTCGACCTTGGCGACCGGCAGCGGGCGTGCCGGCGTTCCGCGCCTGCTGATGACGGCGCTCGGCCGAAACTGGGTGCCATTCAGCAGCCTGAACCGGCTCGACGGCAGCGACATGCCGTCAAACGCATCCTCATTCAGATTCGGGTCGTGGAACTTGAGCGTCTCGGCGAAAGTAAAGGACGGAACCGTCGTCGGGAGCAGCTCGCCGGTTACTGTGCCGGTTGCGCTGACCGGTGCTGGCAGGGCCATCAGACCGATTGTCGGAACAATCATAGCTCCGCCCACCATGAGTTCCCGCCTGCTGGTTCCCCGTACAGTCATGTCGCTGCCCTTCCGATTTCATGACTTGCCGACATGGATGCGTGCCGGCCGGCCGACACCCACTTGGTCGCCAAGCTCGTCGAGCACATAATTCCTTGAAAGGCCCAAGAAGTGACGATCGGACTATACCATCGCCGATGGCGTCCTTATACCGGGCTGACCGGTCCAGCACTTCGGATGATGTCGTTGAGCTTGCGACAAGCACCAGGGTATCGACCATCGTAATTGGTGATGCTGAGCAGCAAACCTGGCGTCAAGCCGGCCGTCGAACCATACCATCGCGATAACGCCACCCGTGCGAGGCCATGCCGATGCGCCTCGGCAACGATCGCGCAATCGTCGGTGCCGACCGGCAAGGTGAGAACGATCGTCATGCCGGCCACACGGAACTCGCCGAATCCCTCGAAGCCAGCCGATGCCAGATGTTCAAGCAGAAGGTCGCGCCGGTTCGAGTAAAGCCGTTTCATCCGTCGCAGATGACGCAGATGATGACCTTCTCGCACAAATTCCGCGATCGCGGACTGGATCACCGGAGTCGGCGCGGGCGCGGTCGAGGCGGCGGCTTCCCCGAAGCGGACCACAAGCGACTGCGGCGCGATCAGGAAGCCCAGCCGGATCGTCGGGCTGATCGTCTTGCTGAACGTACCGACGTGGATGACCCGTCCCATATCGTCGATCGACGACAGAGCCGGAGCGGCCCTACCCTTCAGCTGAAGCTCGCCGAGATAGTCGTCCTCGATGATCCAGCCACCCTGTTCGGCCGCCCAACCGATGAGCGCATGGCGGCGCCGAAGCGACATCGTCATGCCGAGCGGGGCTTGCTGGCCCGGGGTCACGATCGCCAGCCGGGCGTCCGGAGCGTGCGCAATCCCCTTCTCGACGTCGAGACCATTGTCGTCGACCGGAATGGCGACCGGCTTGATCCCGGCGAAGCCAAGGGCGGTCTTGGTCAGAGGATAGCCTGGGTCTTCCACCCACGCCGTCGTTCCTTCAAGCGCGAGGACGCGCATGGCGAGGCTGATCGCGCTGCCATACCCCGCCGTCACTATGATCTGCGAAGGCACGCACGAAATGCCTCGCGCGATCGCGAGGTAGGAGGCGATCTCCTGGCGAAGTTCATATTCTCCACGCGGATCGGGATATCGGGCCGGCGCAAGCGCGCCCGCCTTGGCCGCATTCGCGATGATGCGCGACCAGATCTTGACCGGAAATTCGTCCTGCGCGGGCACGCCCATTTGGAAAAGCTCGACGGCGGCGCCGAAGTCCCGGAAGATCTCGGGAAGTGGCGGGATCTCGCGGGCGCAATCGACGCCAAGTCTACTGGGCGGCCTATCGACTACCCTGGTGCCGGCTGATCCGGTCGCAACGACGAGCTGATCGTCGGCAAGCCGATCATAAGCCATCCGCACCGTGCCACGAGCGATCCCCAGTTGGGAGGCGAGGTCATGCCAGGAGGGCAAGCGCGCGCCAGGCTGTAGCCGGCCCTCGCGGATTGCGGCCGCGATCCCGTGATGGACTTGCTGCGCGAGCGATGTCGCTGAATCGCGGTCGAGGCGAATCTGGATCATGACCCAATGGTACATTCATTTTTCACCTTTTTAGGTCTTTTTTTGACCGACCGTGACGACAGTCTTCGGTCATCGGAAAAGTCCTTCGCCTTGAGAGAAGGACGACCGAGGGCGCCGGCAACGACCGGCGTCAGAAAAACAAATGGCTTTCTATCGCGCGCCCAATGACGACGCAGGGATGGCGCGCGGGAAGACTAGAATAGTGGGAGGAGGATTCTACTCATAGGGGATAATCATGGGCTTTTGTCGTTCTGGTGCATCGCTTCGATCGGCGTTGTTGGTCTCTTGTGGAGCGATATCGCTCGGCGTCGCCATGACATCCGCCCAAGCCGCCCCGAACGAGGATCCTGCCAGCGCCGCCGCGGTGGCGCCGCCGGTCGATCCGGCCAACACCTCTTCGATGTCGGCGCAGGCTGATGAGAATGGCAGCCTTGGCGGCGATATCGTCGTGACGGCGCAGCGCCGATCGCAGAACGTGCAGGATGTCGGCATCGCGATCACGGCCGTGTCCGGTGCCCAGCTCCGATCGCTCGGATTTACCAGCAGCCTCGATATCGCCAAGCTGAGCTCGAACATCGCCGTGTCCGGAAGCTATGGCGGGTTGATGTCGCAATATAGTATCTGCGGTATTACCCAGAACGACTTCCACGATCATGTCGAGGGTGTCGTCGCGACCTATATCGACGACACCTATGTTGCGATGCAACAGGGCTCGACGTTCACCCTCTTCGATATTGACCGGGTGGAGGCCCTGAAAGGACCGCAGGGAACATTATTCGGCCGAAACGCAACGGCTGGTCTCGTTCACTTCCTCTCGCGGCGGCCGACCGACGAATTCGAGGGCTATGCCGACGTTACTTACGCGTCGTACGACAATGCGCGCTTCGAAGGTGCGCTCAGCGGTCCCATCGCGAACGGCGTCGCCGCCCGCTTCTCCGGCATGTTCCAGCGTTCCGACGGGTTCTTGAAGAATTTCTATCCGAACACCTTCACTCCGGCTGGTCTTCCCCAGGGCGGCGATCCTGCTCCCGGCAGCGGCGCGGATCTCGGCGGCGTCAAGAGCGACGTGGCGATGCGAGGTCAAGTGACGGCCGATATCAGCGACAACGTCAAATTGTGGACGTCGGGATTTTACAGCCACCTTATCGCCGGATCGGCTCCCTATCAGCTTTCGGATCAGACCATATCGATTCTGGATGCCAACGGTCTTCAGATCAACAATGCCTATATCTCGCCGACGGAAACCTGCCGAGTGATCCGTGTCGGCGTCTGCACGGGCACGCGTCCCGTGCCTGGAGCCGACTTCTACGGCTACCGGGATCCGGATGGGCGCGGACTCGACACCTCGGTCGACTATGCGTTCGACGATGGCAGTCAGACGAAGGTCTGGGGTGGCAGCGCAAAGCTCACCATCGATTTTGGCGACACCAATCTCACCTGGATCAGCGACTACAAGCGGTTCGACAAGAACTTCCTGTTCGACCTGTCGGCAGATGCCACGAACTCGCTCTTCGACATCGCCGTCTCAAAGGAGAATACGCTTTCCCAGGAGCTTCGTCTCGCCGGCAGGACCGGGCCCCTGACGTCGGTCACGGGAGCCTATTTCCTTCGTATCAACAATGATAGCGCCAATGGCATCGGCGCGCTGCCCAACAGCGTTCTCGCAACCAACGGAGTCGGGTTCGACCTGCCACAGGTCGCGAGTCTCTTGAGCAAGAGTTATTCGCTATTTGGACAAGTCGAATATAGGCTGACCGACACCATCACCGCGATCGCCGGACTCAGGGCCTCGTTCGAGCGAAGGACGTTCGAATTCGAGGACCTCTATGTCTCTACTCGCGCCGAGTCGAGCGATCCCAAGGTGTGGGACTATGCCGGCGCATTGTCTCTCGGCCAGTATAACGACAAGAACAAGGAGACGCTCTGGAACTGGAAGGCGCAGCTCAACTGGAAACCCTCGGACACTCTGCTGATCTACGCAGGCGTCACACAGGGCCAGAAGGCCAGCAGCTATAACGTTGCAGGTGCCTTCATCTTCGCGAATGACGGAGCGGGGATCCCCTACAAAGCTGAACGCATCGTCTCATACGAGACGGGTTTCAAGAGCAACCTCTTCGACAACAAGCTTCGCTTCAACTCATCGGTCTACTACTATGATTATCACGATTACCAGGCGGCGCTTTGGACAGGTTCATCGACGATCTTGATCAACGTCGACGCCGAATTTTACGGGATCGAAGGCGAAATTGCTGGGAACGTTACGAAAGACTTCGAGGTTGCACTCAATGGTGCCTGGCAGCACAATACGGTCAAGGATGTTCCCGTGGGAAGCGGATTCGCGGACACGGAAACTTCATTCGCACCCGAATGGACAGCGTCGGCAGTGCTGCGCTATACCTATCCTGCGGTCATAGCGAATGGTAACGTCTCACTTCAGGCCAGCGGGTCTTACCAGTCGTCGATCTGGCAGAACCTCAACAACTACGACGCCAACAAGCTTGATGCTTATTTCACCGCGGATGCTCGACTGGGATGGACTTCAACCGACCTTCGTTATTCTCTGGCGGTTTTCGCTAAGAACATCTTTAACAAGCGCTATGAGACGGTTGGCTTCGATGAAGCGTCATCCATTGGTGCGAACATCACCTCTCCTCGACGGCCGCGTTGGATCGACGTCAACGGCCGGTGGAATTTCTGATGATGTCGTATGGTAACGCAGGTAAAGGACAACACTGTGAACTCCACTGCCGAGATCCAAAGCTCCGTCGAGGCTGACAATAGAAGACAAAACATCGAGATAGCTCTGGCGTTTTATGAAGCTGCGCTCAACCGTCATGACTTCGAAGAGGCATCGCAATACCTGGGCCCTACCTACACACAACATAACCCCAATGCGCTGGACGGTAAGGAGGGCTTCGCAGGATTCTTGGGCTGGCTTCGGGAGAATCATCCGCAGTCTTGCGGGATCATTAAGCGGACCTGGGCAGACGGTGATTATGTGATCATGCATGTGCTCGAACGTCGCCATCCCGACGACCGCGGGGACGCGGTGGTCGACATCTTCCGCTTCGAAGATGGTAAGATCGTCGAGCATTGGGATGTGACCCAAGCGATCCCGGAACAATTGGCGCATTAGAACGGCATGATCTGAGTCGAATTTCGAGCTGGAGGCCGTGTGATGAAAATAGCTGTTATCGGCGCGTCGGGAAATGCCGGCTCGCGCATCGTGCGAGAGGCCCAGCAGCGCGGCCATTCGGTGACAGCAATCACACGGTCTCCCTCCAGCTACAATCCCCAAGCGGACGAGACCGTTCGGGAGGGCGATGTCAAGGATATCGCCGGATTGGCAAAGGCGCTGGCGGGTCACGACGCCGTCATCAGCTCGGTGACGTTCGAGGCGACCGACCCTGCACTTCTCATCGAGGCCGTCCGCCGCAGCGGTGTCACGCGATATCTCGCGGTGGGCGGAGCGGGCAGCCTCTGGATTGCGCCGGGCAAACTCTTCGTCGACTCACCCGACTTTCCGGCCTTCGTCCTCGAGGAATCGCGGTGCGGCAAGGCGCTGCTCGATGCTCTGCGTAGCGTCGACGACATAGACTGGACAATGATCGCGCCATCGGCCTTCTTCGAAGCTGGCGAGAGGACCGGCAAGTTCCGCCTGGGCGAAGATGATCTGCTCGTCGACGAGAATGGCCGTAGCTCGATCAGTTACGAAGATCTCGCCGTCAGCATGATCGATGAGCTCGAAAATCCGCGTGCGATCAAGAAGCGGATTACCGTCGGGTACTGAGCGAGTTGCACCCATCGAGTGCGCGGATAATCGCCACTCCGATCTATGACCGCTGTTGATCGCGGCTCGCTGATCATTAGATCCAAATTATCGAGGGATGAGGTTATATGGTCACGATTACACCGGACCTACTTCATCTTTATGCGGACGCCGATGCGACCACTCTCGCACGACACGTCAAGACGGGCGATGTGTCGGCGCTGGAGCTTGTCGAAACCGGGATCTCACTTATCGAGCAGATCGATCCCATATTGAATTCCGTAGTCGTGCGATCGTTCGACATGGCGCGCGAAATGGCGAAGAATACGAGCCTGGACGGGACACTCGCAGGCGTGCCGTTCCTGCTCAAGAATCTGGCTTCCTTCTGGAAAGGAATCCCGCTCACCTCAGGCCTCGCCTACCGCAAGGACTATATTCCGGGCGAGGACTCGGCATTCGCCGCCAAAATGCGAGAGGCTGGACTGATCCCGCTCGGTCGCACGAAGGCGTTCGAGCATCCACCGGTTCTCACCCTCGATGAAATCATGATCGCGATGGATGAAGTGGGTCTTGAGTGTCAGAAGATCGGCGTTCGCCTGCTCGCCGCCTATGCCGTGGCGCTCGAGATAGTCGGGCGAGGCGTAGATGCCGTACTCGACCTCGCCCAATTTGCGGAGCCGGCTGTCGCCGCGCGTCGGTCGTGCCATGCGAATAGCGATATCCACCATCTCGCGTTCGAGATCGACGAAATGCTGTTCGGTTCCCACTTCCAGCTTGATGTGTGGATGAAGGGTGCGGAACAGCGCGAGGTCGGGCGCCAGCCAGGCGGCGACGAAGTCGAGGGTGATGATCCTGATACTGCCGGCACCGGCATCCTCCAGACCCTCGAAGAAATTCCGCGAAAACGCTTCCATCCGCATCGCGGCGTCGAGCAGGGGGGTCATGGTGGGAATGACTTTGTAATAGCCATCATGTCGGGTGAGGAGGCTCGTGCCAAACTGCTGCTCGAGTGCCTGAACCCGTCGCCGGAGAGTCGAATCGTCGACGGCAAGAAGCTGGGCGGCACCGTCGAAGGTTCCGGCGCGATGAAGCGCCAGAAACGCCCGGATATGATCCTAACTCCTCATCGGCCCCTTGTCGGCAGACCCGGCCCTGCATCAGAACGCCTCGAAATATTCCTTCTGCTCCCAGTCGGTCACGTGCGCCAGGAAACGGCCGATCTCGTAGCGTTTCATCGAGATATAATAGTCGATGAACTCGTCGCCGAAACCCTGGCGAAAGACCTCGGATGATTGGAGTGCATCGATCGAGTCCATCAGGCTCGCTGGCATCAGCGGCTTGGCGACCTGTCCGTACGGATCGCCGAGCGGATCGCCGGGGTCTTCGGCCAGCGTGATGCCATCTAGCCCTGCGTAGATCTGGCTCGCCATATAGAGATAGGGGTTTGCCAGCGGCTCGCCCGAACGATTCTCGATATGCGTGCCCTAGTCGCCGGGGCCACCGACGAGACGGCACATCGCGCCGCGGTTATCGATCGACCAGACGGCGCGCTTGGGAGCGAGCGGATTGGCGTTGAGGCGCTTGTAGCCGTTGATCGACGGATTGGAAAAGGCGGAGCCGGCGCGGACGTGCTTGAGCACGCCGCCGACGAAATGCAGCCCGGTATCCGACATCAGCCGATCGGCCAACACGAAAGCGTTGCCGCTGCCGTCGGCGAAGGCGAGCGATTCGTGCAGATGCCACCCCGCCGAGAAGCAGTTCGGCAGGGCCGGCTTGGTCATGAAGGTCGCGAGCAAGCCCCGGCGTTGCGCGACCTGCTCGATGGCCGATCGCATCATCACGACTGCGTCCGCCGCATCGACGCCGATCAACGAGTCGAGCGTAATCTCGATCTGACCGGGCCGCCATTCGCCCTCGAGGGTCCGCAGCGGCAGGCCAAGCGCGATCAGCGTCTTGCTGATGACCGAGAGGATCGGCTCGAGCTCGTCGTAGACCAGCTCCGACATATACTGGAAGCCGTGGCGAAGCGCGGTGACGCCGACGGGCTGCGACGGGTGCGTGCAGTCCTCGAGACTAAGCTTCGGGTCGCTGACCCGGAAGACGTGACATTCGACCTCGACGCCGCCGACAAACAGCCGGTTACGTTCGGCCAGCTGCGCGCAAGCCGCGCGCATCAGCCCGCGAGTATCGAGCGGGCAGCGCTCGCCGTCCTTGAGATAGAGATCGACGAGCACGCTCACCGTCTTCTCAGCCCAAGGCAGGATGCGGAAAGTGGCGAGGTCGGCGATGCCGGCCATGTCGCCGCCGCCGCCGCCGCCCATCGTCGCACGGCCGAAGCCGCCATCGGTAGAAAAGATCGGCAGGAAGGTGTTGTTCGCGGTGTCCTGCGACAGAATCGCGGTGCTGAAGGGGACGCCGTTGCGTACCGCCTGGGCGAAGTGGCGCGCCACCACCGGGCGGATGCGCAGCTTGCCGTGCTGGTCGGCGAAGGTGAAGCGGATCGTCTCGATGCCCTCTTCCTCAATCATCGCGAGGATCGCCTGCAGCTGTTCTTCGCGCGCCGCGTCGTGCAGGCCGTAGCGCGAAGCGAAACCCGGACGGCCGATCGAGGCCTCGTTGACCGCGGCCAGGGTCTTCGCATTGGCGCTGGTCATGGTGCCGCCCCCGGTCATAGCGTGAAGCTGTTGTTGTTTTGCGGCAGATCGGCGTCGAACAGGCCGATCCGCTTCAGCACGATGCGCCATCCGGCGTCGGTGCGCCGCAGCACGAAGCCGTTCCACCCCGCGCGCTGGCTCTGCCGCGACGGATCGATCAACGTCATCATCAATCGCTGCACGCATCGCGGCGCCGTCGTCTGCCGCGAGCCGAAGGGCAACGCCAGCCGCTTCAGCTGCGGCTATCATGCCTGGACTTTCGCCAACAACGGGCGCTGCATCGGCGTTCCGCTGAAGCATGCCTACGGCGACGACTTCGATCTTTCTGAGCTCGACCTTCGCGTCGCCAAGACGGAAAGCTACCGCGGCTTCATCTTCGCCTCGATGCGCGACGACGTACCCCCGCTCGTCGAGCACCTCGCGCACGCTCGCCAGTTCCTCGACGAATGGCTCGACCGCGGCGACAAGTTTCCGCTGGTCGTCCGCAACGGCACCATGCAGTTCAAGACGCATGCGAACTGGAAGACCGTCTACGACAATGCCGGCGACGGTTATCACCCGCCGTTCTCCCACGATTCGATGCTGCGCGTCTTCTCGAAGCGCTACGGCGACGTCGACATTCAATATTACCGGGCGAATTTTGACGAGACGCCGCTAGTCATCCGCGACCTCGGCAACGGGCACACGATGCTCGGCGTCACCGCGCTTCGGGCATCAGCGTCTCGGCGACGTGCGCCGCCTCGCAATGTCGGCCGAAACTGCCCAGTTCGCGTGCCAGCGCGAACAGGCGCGTGGCACGCGGGTCACCCGATTTGTAGAGCGGATGGCCATAGCCGGGGATCGCTCGCTTGGCGGCGCGATAGGTGCCGATCGTGTCGCGCGCGGCGGCTTCGGTGCCGCGATCGTCGCTTGCCGCCACGATCTCGGACAGGAACTGACCGGCCGCCTGCGCGCTGCCGAGGATCACCGAGCCGCAGCCGAGCAGGCCGGCGGCGACCGCACCCTGCAACGCCTCCGGCCCGGCCGCAAACGTCATGCGCGCCGCGACAACGCTCGGCACGAGGCCATGCTCGGCAATCGTGACCAGCGTCGCATTGAGGATGCGCCGTTTCGGTTCGGACGGCAGCGTGCCCGCCACCAGCAACCACATATGATCGGTAAAGCTGATCCGGCCGATCAGGTCGCCGACGAGATAGTGGCCGCGGACGATGATTGTCTAGGCATTCGATCCGCAGATGCCGGTCGTCGCATCGACATCCGGCCCGATTTTCATATCCCCTGCCTCACATGCCCCGTGTCGCCAAACGAGTATTTCGCACCGCGACCGGTGTCAAATGCCTCCATCCGCGTCTGGTGGAGCGAGGCCTCTTACCGTCAGAACCGCACCGCCACCCGCTCGTAGTAGAAGCCGCCGCTCAGCCCGAATGGCGCGAAACCACCGTACTGGCCCGAGCCGTCGGCGGCGACGAGGCCGTTGCGCTGCGGATAGGCGTCGAACAGGTTGTTGGCACCGACCGCGACGGTGACCTGCCGGCCGAGGTCGACGCCGATGTCGAGGTCGGCGACCCATTTGGCGCCGAAGCTGCGGTCGCCGATCGCCGTCGTCCCGGCTTCGACATAGCGGCCGTAGCGGGTCGCGCGGGCGTTGACGTGGAGCGCCGCCAACGACCATTCGGTGCCGAGCACGAGCTTGTCGCGCGGTGTCGAGAAGTGCAGGTCGTACTGCGCCTGGCGGCCGAACAGGATGACGTTGAGGCTGCTCAGCGCCGCCGGATTGTCCTTGATCTGCAGGATCTTCGTGCGGTTGAGGCTATAGGCGGCGGTGGTCCGGAAGGTGCCCGCGCTACCGGTGCGCAGCGTATATTCGCCGACGACGTCGACGCCGCGAGTACGCGTGTCGATGGCGTTGGTGAAGAACTGCGCGCTGTCGACGCCGCCGACGCCGTTCGCCAGCAGGATCGTCCTGATCGCCCCGCCGCCGTTGTTCGCCGTGCCGAGGAACTCGGTCTTGACCACGCGGTCGTCGACGCGGATCTGATAGGCGTCGACCGTCAGGCGAAAGCCGCCCTTCTCGTAGGTGACGCCGCCGGTGAAGCTCAGCGATTTCTCGGGCTTGAGCGGCGACGCGCCGAGCGCGATCGCGGCGGCGCTGTCGACCGGCAGAAACTTCGACGTCGTCAGCACGCGCTCCTGGCCGATGATCGTCACCGTGTTCTGCGTCGTCGAGAAGCCGGTCTGCGCCAGCGACGGCGCGCGGAAGCCGTTGTTGACGCCGCCGCGGACGGCGAGGCCGGGCAGCAGCTCGACCCGCGTCGAGATCTTGCCGCTGACCGTGTCACCCGCGCTGTCGTCGTAATGCTCGTAGCGGCCGGCGAAGCCGACGTACCAGCCGGTCGTGATGCTGGTGCCGAGGTCGACATATGCCGCGAGATTGTTGCGGCTGAGCGAATTGGCATCGGCGGGCGAGGTGCCGGTGAACGACACCAGCCCCGGCGACGGCGACCGGCCGCCATAGGCGAGCTGGAAGGGCGTGGTGCCGAACGGCACGACATAGCCGCCGTCACGGTAGCTGTCGGGTTCGCCCGCCTGGTTGCGGAACTTCTCGTACCGGTGCTCGACGCCGAACGCGACTTCGAGCGGCGCGGCAAAGCCGACGTCGACCGCGCGGCTGGCATCGAGGTTATTGACCCACAGCGTCGAATATTGCTTGCCCATGAAGAAGTCGGTCTTGCTCGACGGCCCGAGCGACGGGTTGAGCGTGTTCGCCGCCCCGAGCCAGACCTCGTCGCGGCCGAAGCTCGTCGAGGCATCGAGATCGAAGCCGAACGCGGCGAACCGCGCGCCTACCTGCGCCTGGAAGTCGGTCTCGCGGATCAGCCGATAGGCTTGGAAACCCGCAGGATAGATCTCCGGCAGCGCGGCGATGCCGGTGGTGTTGTTGAGCGTCGCGCCGTTGGTGCTGTTCGCCGGCACCGAGGCGCCGCGCGCGTCCTTGATGTCGCGGTAGCTGAACGTCGAGAAGCTGTAGAGCGTCACCGCGCCCGCCGGCAGCTCTGCGTTGTACGAACTGTTGACGATGATGTCGCGGTTCGAGCGGCCGTAGCCGCCGGCGATCAGATGGTCGACCGATCCCTCCCGCGGGTCGGGGGTGCCGCCGATCCTGCCGTCGAGCGACGGGAAGACGCGGGCGATCGGCAGCGCCGACGAGTCGGCGCGGTCGTGGTACTTGCCTTCGACCGCGAAGCGGACGAAGCCGCCGTCGCCGCCGAGCTTCGTGCCGTAGCCGAGCGTCTGCTGAAGAAGTTCGCCGCCCTTGCTGTAGGTGCTGCCGATCGTCGAGGTGACCTCGCCGCCCTCCGGCGCGCTGTCTAGGATCAGGTTGAGGACGCCCGAGATCGCGTCGGAGCCGTATTGCGCCGCCGCGCCGTCGCGCAGCACCTCGACGCGGCCGACGGCGTTGGTCGGGATCAGGTCGATATCGACCGGCGTGCTGCCGCCCGACACCCGCGACAGGTTGTTGATCAGCGACGTCGTGTGCCGCCGCTTGCCGTTGACCAGCACCAGCAGATAATCGCCGCTGAGGCCCCGGATCGCGATCGGCCGGACGCTTGCCGAAGTGCCGCCGCCGCCGAGCGCGGGCAGCGTCAGCGACGGGATCAAATTGCCGAGGATCTCCTTGAGGCCGGTGCGGCCGGTCGCCTTGAGCTGCTCGGGCGCGATGACGTCGATCGGCACCGGGCTCGAGGCGACGGTGCGCGGCTGGCCGCCGCGAACCCCGGTGACGACGATCGTGTCGCCGCCGTCGTCGGCGCTCGGAGCGGCGACGAGCCCGACGGGTGCCGCCGCTTGCGCGAACGCCGCGCCCGATAGCAGCACCGCTCCGCCGGCTGCAGCGAAACGCACGATGATTGTGCCGGCCACTCTCAATCTCCCCTCGATGATCGGGGAGCCGACTAGAGGGTACGGTGACCATCTACGACATAGTTCTTCTTTGGCAACACGCCATTCGACCGATACAGATTAGCGATAATCATATGGCGTATCAGATTATTCGTTGGTTACTAACCCCGTTACTTGAATGATCGATCGAACGCCTCGTCGACATTGCGTGTCACCTTGAGCACGCCGGCGCGTTCGAAGCGCGCGGCGACGATGCGCTGGGCGGCGACGACATTGTCGTCGAGCGGCACCCGCTGCCGCTCGTTCTTCACCACCATGTCGAGTGCGACGTCGGGCGGCAGCCCGGTCTCGCGCGCGAGCACGGCGGCATAGTCGCGCTGGTGCGTCAGCGACCATTGCAGCGCGCGCGCCTCGCGGACGAGGAAGTCGGCGAGTTCGGCGCGCTTGCCCGCGATCGCCCGCTCGTTGGCGATCTCGAAGCCATAGGCCGGCGGCAGCGGCTGCGCGTCGAACACGATCCGCGCCCCCTCCTCCAGCGCGGCGCTCAGATACGGCACCCAGGTCGCCCAGGCGTCGATCGACCCCGAGCTGAACGCCGCCTTGGCGTCGCCGGGCGCGAGGAAGGTCACCCGCACCACGGACGGTGGAAATCCGCCCGCGTCGAGCGCCTGCAGCACGAGATAATGCCCGACCGAACCACGCGTCGTCGCGATCGTCTTGCCGCGCAGGTCGGCGAAGCTGCGTGCGGCCGAGCCCTTCGGCACGACGATCGCCAGCGCCGCCGACGGTCGCCCCGGCGCGGTCTGCGTGCCGATCGCGCGGACCGGGCTGCCGCTCTGATAGGCGAACTGGAACGGCGCGTCGCCCGCCAGCCCGACATCGACCGCGCCGCTGCCGATCGCCTCGAGCAGCGTCTGCGCCGCCGGGAATTCCGACCAGACGACGGTGTACGGCGCCCCCTCGAGCACGCCGCTCGCCAGCATCACCGCCTTGGTGCCGCCTTTCTGGCTGCCGACGTTGAGCACCGCCTCCGTGCCATCGCCGCCGCCGCAGGCCGCTAGTCCGAGGACGGCGGCAAGCGCAAGCAGCGACCGGATGCGGCCGCCGCGCGGCTTGGCAGGGGCGGACGCGAGCATCGCGAATCTCCGGCGGCGGAAGTGCCGTCGGGCTCAAGGACACAAGCCGCACCGGCCGTTCAATGGAGTTCTGGCGCGCGACCCATGACCATGGCTTATAGGCAACGCAGCCGCGCTCGATGCTTGAGTCGCGCTCAAGCACGCGCCGCGAAGAACTCGTTATGCCCCGGCGCAGCACCTCCCTAGCCTTTGCTCACGCAGCAGCAAGGAGCGCATCCATGTCCACCCAGACCATTGAACGGCCGCGCGTCAGCAGCCTGACCGCCCGCCCGTATGGTCCGACGATCGGCGCCGACATCGCGGGCGTCGACCTCGGCCAGCCGCTCGACCGGGCGACGCGCGACGAACTCTATGCGCTGCTGCTCCGTCATAAGGTCCTGTTCTTCCGCGACCAGGACATCAGCCGCGACCAGCAGCTCGACTTCGCGCGGAACTTCGGCGAGCTCTATGCCCATCCGTCGGGCGGGCTGCAGTCGCACCGCATCATCCAGCCGATCGCCAGCGAGGATTTCAAGAAATACGGCAGCCGCGGCAATCATTGGCACACCGATACCAGCTGGCGGCTCAACCCGTCGCTCGGCGCGGTGCTGCGCGCGGTCGACATTCCCGAAAGCGGCGGCGACACGATCTGGGCCGACGGCGGCGCGATCTACCGCGGCCTGTCCGACGACCTCAAGGCGGCGATCGACACCGCCTATGTCATCCACGACTTCCAGGACGCGCTCGCCAAGGCGGGCGAGATCTACCCGCTCGTCGCGCATCCGGCGGTGCGGACGCATCCTGAAACGGGCGAGGACATCCTCTGGATCAACTTCGGGCTGAAGCCGCGGATCGTCGACTTGGCGCCCGCCGACAGCGAGGCGCTGCTCGCCCGCCTCTACGACGAGGTCAAGAAGCCCGAATATCATGCCCGCTTCCGCTGGGCGAAGCACTCGGTCGCGTTCTGGGACAACCGCGCCGGCGTCCATTATGCGGTGCGCGACTATGGCGACTATCCGCGCGTGATGGAGCGCGTGCTGATCGCCAGCGACGACGTTCCCCACCGCGTCCGCAGGACGGCGTGAGCGGGCGCCGATCATGACCGTCCCCCGCAGAACGCTCAAGCTCGGTGCGATCCTCGCCGGCGTGGGCACCACCCATGCCGACTGGCGCGATCCGGCCTTGCCGGGCGACGCCAGCATCGACATCAACTGGTACATCGCCCAGGCGTGCAAGGCCGAGGCGGCGAAGTTCGACCACGTCCTGATCGTCGATTCGCCGTTCATCACCCCCGACACGGCGCCGCACTATTTGAACCGGCTCGAACCGCTGACTTTGCTGTCGGCGCTGGCGGTGTCGACCGCGAGGATTGGCCTGGTGGCGACGCTGACCACCTCCTACTGGGAACCGTACAACGTCGCACGCCAGTTCGCCTCGCTCGACCTGATCTCGGGCGGTCGTGCCGGGTGGAACGTCGTCACCACCGGGCTCGAAGGCGCGGCCCGCAACTACGGCCGCGACGCGCATTTCGACCATGCCGACCGCTACGCCCGCGCCGCCGAGTTCGTCGCCGTCGTCCAGGGGCTGTGGGACAGCTATGAAGACGACGCCTTCCCGCGCGACAAGGCGTCCGGCGTCTTCCTCGACCCGTCGAAGCAGCACCGGCTCGATCACCAGGGGCGGTATTTCTCGGTCCTCGGACCGCTGGCGCTCAGCCGCTCGGCGCAGGGCCAGCCGGTGATCTTCCAGGCCGGCGACAGCGATGCCGGGCGCGATCTGGCGGCCCGCATCGCCGAAGCCACTTTCGCCGCGGCGCCCGACTTCAACGCGGCGCTGGCCTACACCCGCGACGTCAAGGCGCGCGCGGCGGCGCTGGGCCGCGATCCCGACCAGCTGCTCGTCATGCCCGGCCTGAGCGTCTTCGTCGCCGACAGCGAGGCGCAGGCGCGGCAGCGCGAGGACGACCGGATCGGTAAGCTCGGGTTCGACAAGATGCTCGTCGAACTCGGCCGCGTGTTCAACTATCACGACTTCCGGCAGTATGACCCCGACGCGCCGTTCCCCGACGTCGCCGGCCTGAGCCTCAACAGCTACAAGGGCGCCGCCGAACGCATCGTCGCGGCCGCACGCGCGAACGGCCTGACCCTGCGCGAGACGGCGCAGCGCGTCATCGGCCGGCGATCGCCGTTCGTCGGCACGGCATCGGCGATCGCCGACGAGATCGAGCGCTGGTTCACCGCCGGGGCGGTCGACGGGTTCCAGCTGCACGTGTCACGCCCGGCCGATTTCGACCGCTTCCTCGGTGAGGTCGTACCGATTCTTCAGGCACGCGGCCTGTTCCGCACCGAGTACGACGGCACCACGCTGCGAAGCCATCTCGGGCTGCCCGTGCCGGAGAACCGCTACACCGCCGCACGCCGCAACCATGCCGCCATCGCAGCCGAATAGCCGCGGCGGCCCTTTCAGAGCGCGACACGCGAACGTGTGGGATTCGCCGTTTTGCCGCAGCGACTCCGTCCTCGCGCGGCTGGCGCAGCGTCGGACGATCGGGAGCGATCCTGACCCGATCAGGCGCCGATCATGATCGCGTCGCCAGCCGGCACCAGCCCTCGCCGCGGTCGCCCGCGGCCGGATCGAGGACGTCGGCGATGATCTGCGCCGACTCGACCAGCCGCGGACCGGGGCGGTTGAAGAAATGGTGCCCGTCGGCGACGAACACGCGCCCGCTCCGCACCGCCGAGAGACTGCGCCAACCCGGCCGCCCGGTCAGCGGCGGCAGATCGCCCAGCGTCTGCGGGATCTGGTAGCCGCATGGCATCATCACGATGACATCGGGATCGGCGGCGACGAGCGCGTCCCACTCCAGCCACGGCGAATGCTGGCCGAACGCTGCGAACAGTGGCCTGCCGCCCGCGAGGTCGATCAGCTCGGGTACCCAGTTGCCCGCCGCCATTAGCGGATCGATCCACTCGATCGCCGCCACGGTCGGCCGGGCCGCACCTGCCGGCGTCCGGCCGCGCAACGTCGCCAGCCGTTCCTGCAATCGTTCGATGGCCGCCTCCGCCTTGCCGCGCGCGTCGACGGCGTCGCCGACCCGCCGCAGATCGCCCCAGACATCGTCGAGCGTGTCGGGCGCGAGCGACAACAAGGTCGGTGCGGCGCCAACCCAGTCGGCCAGCGCCTCCTCGAGGTCGAGCGGCGTGACGGCACAGACCGCGCATTGCGACTGCGTCAGGATCACGTCGGGCCTGAGCGATCGCAGCAGCGGTGCGTCGACCGCATAGACCGACAAGCCCTGCCGCACGATCTCCTGTACCCGATCGTCGATCTGGAGCGAGGTCAGCCCCTTCTCGAGCTTGGTCGAGGTGCAGACCGGCAGCGCCTGGACGAACGGCGGAAAGTCGCACTCGTGCGAGCGGCCGACCAGCTCCTCCCCCAGCCCGACCGCGACCGCGATCTCGGTCGCACTCGGGAGCAGCGAAACGACGCGCGGAGCCAGCGCCATCAGGCAAGATGCAGCGACAGGGACGGGCCGAAGGTGCGCGGCGCCGCCCGTGTCAGAACCGCGTGCAGCACGGCCAGAGCGACCAGCCAGCAGGCGTCGTTGAGCAGGATCTGGAGCACGATCGGCAACGTGAAGGTGTCGGCACCGCCAGCGATGAGCGCGAAGCCGAACAGGCCGGCTTCGTAGGCGACGAACGCCGCGAGGAACGCCGACACCAGCCCGGTCGCGGACGGGGCGCGACGGCCGAGCACGGCAGCGGCGACGAGCATTGCCGCAATGCCGGCCACGCCCAGCGCTACGCCCCAGGCGAAGGCGAACGCCGTCGGCGGATAGCCGAGCACGGCGAAGCCGAGAAGCTGGCTCGTCGCCCACACCAGCCCCAGGACGGCGGCGGCACGCTGCCGCGACATCGTCGCTGCGGTCGCAACCGCGAGCGCGACGAACGGCATCATGCATGCGGTCGCCAGCGTGCCGAGGATGGCCACGACGGCGAGCGCCGCCGACCAGGCAAGGGTCGCGGTTTCAGGCTTTCGGTCGATCGTCGGCATCGGTGTCTCCCTGATCAGAGTCGAACGCGCAGGCCAACATAGCCGGCGCGTCCAGAATTGGTGAAGCTGAACACGTCTTCGTAATGCTCGTCGGCGAGATTCTCGACGCGCCCGAACAGGCTCAGCCGCTTGTTAAGGGCAAGGTCGCCGTTGAGATTCAGCAGCATGTAATCGCGCAGCCTGACGCGGACCGGAATATACGACGGATCGGTATAGGCGACGTCGTCGGTGCTGCCGTTGTAGCGCGCGACGAACGTCACGCCGCCGCGATCGCGTGGCGCGCGCCACGTCACGGCGGCACTCGCGATATGACCCGGCCGGCGGACCTCGGCGCGGCCCGCCTCGCGCGCGTGGAGATAGGTGTAGGCGGCATCGATCCGCCACGCCGTTCCCAGCCGCGCGTTGGCGTAGACCTCGACGCCGCGCTGACGCGACCTGGCGGTGCTGTTCGCCGGCGTCGCCACGTAGGTGGGCGCGGGGTAGGTCGTGAAGATCTCGTCCTTCAGCTTACTATTGAAATAGGTCGCACCGGCGGTGATGCCGCCATCCAGCCCGCTTTGTTCGACGCCCGCCTCCCAGCCTTCGGACTTCTCCGGCTTGAGGTTCGGGTTGCCGTTGAAACGGCCATCGAAATAGCCGTAGAGTTCGTAATAGCCTGGGTTCTTGACGCCCGACCCAGCCGCCGCCCGCACGCGTGTGCCGCTATCGAACCGATAGCTGCCGAGGACGCGGTAGGTCGTGCTGTCGGCGAAGCGGGTGTTGTCGTCGCGACGAACCGATGCGCCGAATGCGGCGTGCTCGCTGACCGTCAAATCATACTGGCCGACCAGGCCGACATTGTCGGTGTGGCGCTGTCCGGTGAAGGCAAAGCCGGACGGGTCGGTGTTGCGGAAACTTTCCCGCTCGACATCAAGGGCGAAGGTGAGCTGGTGGCGGACCTGGCCCTGGTCGAGCCGCAGGCTGCTCTCGTACGATCCCTTGAGGCGACGTCCCTTTTCACCATAGTAGCGCCCGGCCGCGCTGTAGTTATCGCGCGTCGTGTCGGCGATCTGGGCGGTCGCGGCATTGGTCCAGCGGCCGTCGAGCAGGTCGAGCGCGCCCCGGACCAAGCCGTAGGCGGCTTCGTTGACGAGATGGCTGCCGGGCGTGTCGACGATATAGCCGAAGACCGGGCTGGCGGAATCGTTTTCGCTGACGTTGAACTGCTGCTCCGAACGCGAATAGCGGCCGACGGCGGTGATGCGGGCGTCGGCGGCGGGAGCCCAGGTCGACTTCAGCGAGACGGCGCCGGTGTCGTTCGACAGATCGCGCCGGCCGCCCCGTGCGTTGGGCGTGCCGTCGGTCGTGTTGAGCGTGCCGGACAGGGCGTAGTCGACGTTGCCGGCAACGCCCGCGAACCGCGCCGCGCCGTTGACCGTGCCGAACGAGCCGCCCTCGACGCGCGCGCTGACGCCCGGCGCCTCGCTGCCGGTCGGCGTGATGTACTGGATCACGCCGCCGATCGCGTCCGATCCGTAGATCGCGCTCTGCTGCCCGCGCAGCACTTCGATCCGCGCGCGGTCGTCGGCGACGAGCGTACCGAAATCGAACTCGCCGGCAAACGGATCGGACACTTCGATCCCGTCGATCAGGACGAGCGTCTGGTTGGCCTCGCTGCCGCGCAGCCGGACCTGCGTCTGGCCGGCGACGCGGCTGACCGCGATCCCCGGCACGTCGCGCAGAATGTCGGAGACGCTGCGCGTCTGGCGCTGGTCGAGCGCCTCCGCATCGAGCACGGTGATCGACGATCCGCTCTGGTCGACGCGGATCGGGGTGCCCGAGCGCGTGCCGGTGACGACGATCGCGGCGGTATAGGCGGCCGCATCGGTGAGGTTGGATTGCGCCGCGACCGGCGCGGCAAGCAGGCCCGCGACGATCGCGGCGGGACGGACGATGGCATTCATGACCGGGTTTCCTGGCGTCGAGCGACCAGGCCGGGGCGTCCGCGCGAACGGTCGATCCGTGCCGCTGGACGGACGCATGGCGGCCGACGGCACGTGCCGATGCGGCCCCAGCCGCACGTTCGTCGCTCAGACGAAAACCGTTTCGCGCCAGGCCAATCCCATGAGCCGGGCAAGAGCGACCCGCGCCGGTCGGTCTCCTGGCTCACGGGTCGTCACCCGACATGCGCCTTCCCAAGTCTCGCCTGCCGAAGCAGGTCCGTCCCAGTGACTGCGGAGCCGTTGCCGGATCCGCGTGCACGTCGTGCTCGCCGCTTACAGTTGCAGGGACAGCCGCGGAATTGCACGCCGAAACGTGCGCACCGCGTTCCCGTTACCGGCGCGAATTCGAGCTTCGGTTTCCCGAATCTCGCGCGGCATCCTTAGCCGAGTTCGCTACGTAATCAAGTCGCGGCGACAAGCTTTGGCGACTCAGCCGTTGCCCGCCGTCAGCCGCTGCTCGGCGAGCGTCGCTGGCGTGTCCTGCCACGCGCCGGCATGGGCGGCGGTCGTCGCCAGCACCTGGCTCCAGAAGCCGGGATCGTTGCCGCCGAAGCGGAAGTGGAACTCGGTCGCGGTGCGGAACTCGATGATCTCGACGCCGTCCGGCCCGGCGCGGTAGCTGTAGAAGTCGTTCGCCGGCACGACGAACGCGTCGCCGGCCTTCAGCACCGCGCCGCCGAGGTGCGCCTCGCCCGCGATGACGTAATAGGCGCAGTGCGCGTCGTGGCTGTGGCGCGGCAACAGGAAACCCGCCTTGAAGCGGGCGTAGGTCAGGCTCATGCCGGTCGCTTCGTCGGCCATGATGAGGCGCGAGGTCGCCCCGTCGGCGAGGCCCGCCGCCATCGCCGCGTCCATCCCGGCGACGGCGTCGGCGTCCATGTCGACGAGCGGCATCAGTTCGGCGTCGACGCTCCGCGACTCCGCGGCACGGTAGATGCGGAAGCGCGGTCTTGCGGGGCTCGTCATCGGCGTGCGTCCATCCTCGGCTGCGCCGCCGTCATACGCCCGCGGCGAACCCGCGGCCAAGCCCGGTGACCGGCGATCCTGCGCTTTTATCTGTCGCCGGCACGCGACATCGCGTACGGTCGGCGAAGCCTGACCATCGGTGACCGGCGCAAAGCAGGCACCGCGAAGGCGGGGAATCGGGAGGATGTCGCCATGTACGATCTGATCATCCGCGGCGGAACCGTCGTCGACGGGACCGGGGCGCCGCCGTTCCGCGCCGACGTGGCGATCGCGGGCGGCAGGATCGCCGCGGTCGGACACGTCGACGGCGACGCCGCCGAGACGATCGACGCCACGGGCGCGCTCGTCACGCCCGGCTTCATCGACATCCACACGCACTACGACGGCCAGTTCATCTGGGACGACATGCTCGAGCCGAGCTTCTCGAACGGGGTGACGACGGCGATCGCCGGCAACTGTGGGGTCGGCTTCGCCCCCGTCGAGCCGGAACACCGCACCCGGCTGGTCGAGATGATGGAGGGCGTCGAGGACATTCCCGGCATCGTCCTCGACGAGGGGCTCGACTGGTCGTGGCGCAGCTTCCCCGATTATCTCGACCGTCTCGACCAGCGGCGCTTCACGATGGACGTCGCGGTCCACCTGCCGCACGCGCCGTTGCGCGTCTTCGTCATGGGCGAGCGCGGGCTCGCGCACGAGCGCGCGACCGACGACGATCTCGCCGCGATGCAGCGCGTCGTGCGCGAGGCGATGGCGGCGGGCGCGGTCGGCGTGTCGGGCTCGCGCATCCTCGAGCACAAGAGCAGCACGGGCGAATACGTCCCCGGCACCTTCGCCGAGGACCGCGAGCTGCTCGCGATCGCCGCGGCGATGGGCGAGACCGGCCGCGGCGTGTTCCAGATCGTGCCGCTCGGCGGCTCGGGCGACACCGTCGGCACGCAGATCCCGACCGACGCGCGGCTGAGCGAGCACGACCGCTTCGAGCGGATCGCCGAGGCGTGCGGCCGCCCGGTCACCTATCTCCTCCATTCGCACAACCATGCGCCCGACGAGTGGCGCGAGATGGTCGACGCGTCGGAGGCGGCGCAGCGGCGCGGGCTCGACATTCACCCGCAGGTGGCGGCGCGCGGCGTCGGCCTGCTGCTGGCGCTCGACGGCTACCACATCTTCCAGGCGCGCCCGTCGTACATGGCGCTGGCGCACCTGCCCCGCGCCGAGCGAGCAACGGCGATGCGCGCGCCCGAACGTCGCGCCGCGATCCTGGCCGAGGCCAATGTCGCCCCCGACGTGGCGCCGTCGCGGCGCATCCACGGCCTCGCCGAACGCTTCGCGAAGGTGCTCGACCGTTTCTACGTCCTGCAGCCGCCGCTCGACTACGAGCCCGACGCGTCGATGCGGCTCGACCGGATCGCCGCGGCGACCGGGCGGACGATGGAGGAGGTGCTCTACGACACGCTGACGAGCGGCGACGGCGGCAAGATGGTCGCCGACTTCGCGATGAACTACACCGGCGGCAATCTCGACTCGGTCCACGACATGCTCGCCCATCCCGAGACGATCAGCGGCCTCGGCGACGGCGGCGCGCACCTGCTGATGATCTGCGACGCGGCGATGACCACCTTCCACCTCAGCTTCTGGAGCCGCGACCGGACGCGCGGCCCGACCCTGCCGGTCGAGGCGATGGTCGCCAAGCTGACCGGCAAGTCGGCCGAGGTCTACGGCCTCCACGACCGCGGCACGATCGCGGTCGGCAAGCGTGCCGACCTCAACGTCATCGACTTCGCGACGCTGGGCAACACGATGCCCGAGATGGTGTTCGACCTGCCGCTTGGCAGCGGCCGGATGGTCCAGCGCGCGCGCGGCTACCGCGCGACGATGGTCGCCGGCATCGTCACCCGCCGCGACGACCGCGACACCGGCGCCCGGCCCGGCCGGCTGATGCGGGGCGCGCATGCCGAAGCGGCTTGACGG
>CAXUEV010000007.1:0-25563 GCA_964250105.1 uncultured Sphingomonadaceae bacterium | reverse complement strand
CGCGCCGCCGTCGCCCGCGCCACGCCGGCGGCGATCGTCACCGCCGACGCCCGCTAGAGACGCCGCTCCGTCCGGCCTGCGCGGTTCCCGCCGCGCAGGCCGCCGCAAGTCTGCCATCCAACCTTCACATCGCCGCAACACAACGGCGTCATCTGGGCCCCCAAGAGCAGCCGGTTGCGGCTGTCACGACAGGGAGTTCAGACGATGCGGGCCAATCACTACCGCGTGGCGGGCAGCCTTCTCTGCCTCGCGCTGGCCACGATGGCCCACGCCGCCGAACCTGCCGACGCCGTGCCGGCCGAGGCCGTGCCGGCCGACGACGGCGGCGAGATCGTCGTCCTCGGCTTCGGCCAGAACCGCCAGGTCCAGTCGATCGGGGCGGAGGATATCGCCCGCCTCACACCGGGATCGAGCCCGCTGAAGGCGATCGAGAAGCTGCCCGGCGTCAATCTGCAGGCGGCCGATCCGTTCGCCGCGTATGAATGGGCGGTGCGGATCACGCTCCGCGGCTTCAACCAGAACCAGCTCGGCTTCACCCTCGACGACGTGCCGCTCGGCGACATGAGCTACGGCAACTACAACGGGCTTCACGTCAGCCGCGCGATCATCTCGGAGAATGTCGGCAGCGTCGACGTCGCGCAGGGGTCGGGCGCACTCGGCACGGCGTCGACGAGCAATCTCGGCGGTACGATCCAGTTCCACAGCCACACGCCGTCGGACCAATTCGACCTCGCCGCCTCAGCCACCTACGGCGCCGACGATACCTACCGCGCCTTCGTCCGCGTCGATTCGGGCGACCTGACCGGCGGCGGCCTGCGCGGCTATCTGAGCTACGGCTATCTGAAGACCGACAAGTGGAAGGGCTACGGCGAGCAGCGCCAGCACCAGGCGAACGCCAAGCTTGTCCAGGATCTGGGCGCACTCGGGTCGCTTAGCGCCTTCTTCAACTTCTCTGACCGGCGCGAGCAGGATTATCAGGACCTCAGCCTCGATATCATCAACCGGCTCGGCTACCGCAACGACAATATCTCGAACGACTTCGCCACCGCGGCGCAGCTGGCGCGGGTCTACGACAACCAAGTTGCGGCCGCCGGCGGTGTGGCGCTGCCGTATCCGACCGCCGGACTCGTGTTTCCGGCACCGTACCAGACGGTCGACGACGTCTATTACGATGCCGGCGGCCTGCGGCGCGACTATCTGACCGGCGCGACCTTCGACGCGCATCTGACCGACGCGCTCGATTTCAAGCTGACCGGCTATTATCACGAAAACCGGGGCCAGGGTGTCTGGTACCTGCCCTATGTGCCGACGCCCGGCGGCTCGCCCTTGTCGGTGCGGACGACCGAGTATGGCATCAACCGCGGCGGCGCGCTCGGCCGCCTCGCCTATACCGCCGGACCCAACCGGCTCGAGGTCGGCGGCTGGTACGAGTCGAACAGCTTCCGCCAGGCGCGCCGCTTCTACGCCCTCGCCGACCAGGCGACCGCGTCGCGCCCGACGCTCGAGTTCAACCGCGACCCGTTCGCCACCCAGTTCGACGTCCGCTTCGATACCGAGACGGCGATGTACTATGTCTCCGACAAGCTCGACCTCGGCGACAAGCTGACGCTGTCGGGCGGGTGGAAGGGCTACAAGGTGACCAACCGCGCCAATCCGATCGTCAACAGCGGCGGCCTCGCCTCGGGCACGATCGACGCTACCGACTGGTTCCTGCCGCAGGCCGGCGCGCTCTACCGGCTGACGCCCGGCGTCGAGCTGTTCGCCAGCTTCACCCAGAACATGCGCGCGTTCGTGTCGGCGGCGACGTCGGGACCGTTCGCCGCGACCCAGTTCGCCTTCAATAGCCTTGCCGGCGGGTTGAAGCCCGAACGCTCCGACACCTACGAGGCGGGTGCCCGCCTCCGTAGCGGCGGGCTGCAGGCGTCGCTCGCCGGCTATTACGTCGATTTCAGCAACCGCCTGCTCAACATCCCGATCGGCAACGGGCCGCAGGGCCTGGCGAGCGGGCTGGCGAACGTCGGGTCGGTGCGCAACTACGGCGCCGAGGCGACGCTGAGCTACCGGATCGTCGCACCGCTGTCGCTGTTCGCCTCCTACGCCTACAACCGCTCGAAGTACCGCGACGACGTCGTCGACATCAACGGCAACGTCACGCCGACCGGCGGCAAGTTCGTCGTCGACGCGCCCGAGCATATGATCAAGGGCGAGATCGTCTACGACGACCAGACCTTCTTCGGGCGGATCGGCGCCGACTATATGTCGAAGCGCTACTTCACCTACACCAACGACAAGTCGGTGCCGGGCCGGGTCACCGTCGACGCCAGCATCGGCGTCCGCTACCGCGGCGCGGGCTTCCTCGGCGGCGTCTCGGTCGAGGGCAACGTCACCAACCTGACCGACAAGAAGTACGTGTCGACGATCGGCTCGAACGGCTTCACCGCCAGCGGCGACAACCAGACGCTCCTCGCCGCGGCGCCGCGCCAGTGGTTCGTCACCGTCCGCAAGGGGTTCTGATGCGCCTGCTGCCGCTCGCCGTCGCCGCACTTCTGACGGCGACGGTGAGCCGTGCGTCGCCCGTCCTGCTGATCTCGGTCGACGGGCTACGGCCCGACGACGTCATCGACGCCGCGGCGCGGGGTGTCGCCGTGCCCAATCTGCAGCGGATGATGGCGATGGGGGCCTATGCCAGTGGCGTCATCGGCATCGTGCCGACGCTGACCTATCCCAGCCATACGACGCTGATCACCGGCGTCGCGCCGGCGCGGCACGGGATCGGCAACAACCTCAGCTTCGATCCCCTCAACATCAACCAGGTCGGCTGGCAGTGGTACGCGAGCGACATCCGCGTGCCGACGCTGTGGAGCGCGGCGCGAGCGGCGCATCTGACGACGGTCAACGTCCACTGGCCGGTCAGCGTCGCGGCACCGGTCGATTTCAACCTGCCGCAGATCTGGCGGACCGGCCACGACGACGACCGCAAGCTGCTGCGCGCGCTGGCGACGCTGGGGGTGCTCGACGGGCTCGAACGCGACCTCGGCGCCTATCCGCAAGGCATCGACGAGAGCCTCGCGGCCGATGAGGACCGCGTGCGCTTCGCCGAGGCGCTGATCACCGCGAAACGCCCGGCACTGACGACGGTCTATCTCGCCAGCGTCGACCATATCGAGCACGAGTTCGGTCCCGGCTCGCCGCAGGCGTTCGCCACGATCGCACGCAACGACGCGATGATCGGCCGACTGGTCGCGACCGCGCGCGCGGCCGCACCCGACGTTACCGTCGTCGTCGTCTCCGACCACGGCTTCGCGCCGGTCACGACCGATATCAATCTCTACGCACCGTTCATCGCCGCCGGGCTGATCACCCTTGGCAAGGACGGCAAGGTCGTGCGGTGGGACGCCGCGCCTTGGCTGATGGGCGGCTCGGCGGCGGTCGTCCTCGCCCGCCCCGACGATGCCGCGCTGCGCGACAAGGTCGCCGCGCTGCTCGCGAGCCTCGCCGCCGATCCGGCGATGGGGATTTCCCGCGTCGTCGACCGCGCCACGATCGCGCGGCTCGGCGGTGCGCGCGAAGCCAGCTTCATGCTAGACTTCAAGCCGGGCTTCGAGACGGGGCGCGATCCAGCCGCGGCCAAGGCGACGCCGAGCACTCCGAAGGGGATGCACGGCTATTTCCCGACGCTGCCGGCGATGCGGTCGAGCCTGTTCGTCGCCGGGCCGACGCTCGCGCGCCGCGGCAACCTCGGCGAGATCGACATGCGCGCGATCGCACCGTCGATCGCGCGCATCCTCGGCGCCCGGCTCGACACGGCGGAGCTGCCGCCGGTATTCTAGCGCTGCCGCACGATGCGGATGGCAGCTGGCGAGGCGCGCGACATGGCGAAGTACACGATCGGCATCATCGGCTACGGCAAGATCGCGCATGACCAGCACGTGCCGGCGATCCGTGCCGATCCCGACTTCGAACTGCTGGCGCTGTCGAGCACCAGCGGCAAGACCGATTCGGCGGCGACCAATTTCTATACCGATTATCGCGAGATGCTGACGCAGACGCCGGCGCTCGATGCCATCGCGATCTGCACCCCGCCGGGACCGCGCCGCGCGATCGCCGTCGACTGCCTCGCCGCGGGCAAGCACGTCCTGCTCGAGAAGCCGCCGGCAGGCACCGTCGCCGAGGTCGACGACATCGCCGCCCGCGCCGCCGCCGCCGGGCGCGTCGCCTTCGCCACATGGCACGCCCGGCACAACGCCGCGGTCAAGCACGCCAAGGCGGCGCTCGCCGGCAAGACGATCGCGTCGCTCGCCGTCACGTGGCACGAGGACATCCGCGTCTGGCATCCGGGGCAGAACTGGATCCTCGACGCTGGCGGCTTCGGCATCTTCGATCCCGGCATCAACGCCCTGTCGATCCTGACGGAGATCCTGCCGGTGCCGCTGTTCGTGACCTCGGCCGAACTCCACTTTCCGGTCAACCGCAACGCGCCGATCGCTGCCGACCTCGTGTTCAACCTCGGCGGCGACGACAAGGCGCTGACGGCGTCGCTCGACTGGCGTCGGTCGGAACCGCCGGCGTGGGACATTGCCGTCACGACCACCGACGGACTGGCGTTGAAGCTGACCGGCGGCGGCTCGCATCTCGAGATCGCCGGGCAGCCGCCGTTCGACGGACCGGCCGACGAGTATCCCGACATCTACCGGACCTTCGCGGCGCTGCTCGACTCCGGCACCTCGCAGGTCGATACGACCCCGTTCCAACTCGTCGCGGATTGCTTCATGCTCGGCAAGCGCACCGAGGTCGAGGCGTTCGAGTTCTAGGCGAATCGGCGCGCGGGCCGCTATCGATGGCCACATCAAAACGAGCGTGGTCCAAAGGGAGAGATGCAATGCGTTTAGACGGTAAGGTCGCGATCGTGACCGGCGGCTCGGCGGGGATCGGCGGCGGGGTGACGCGCGCGTTCGCCGCCGCCGGGTGCAAGGTACTCATCGCCGACATCGACGAGGCGACGAGCACCGCGCTGGTCGAGGAACTCGGCGATGCCGTGCTGTTCTCGCGGTGCGACGTCCGCAGCGCCGACGACATCCAGGCGGCAGTCGACAAGGCGGTGGCACACTTCGGCGGGCTCGACATCGTCGTCAACAATGCCGGCGCGGGCCATGGCGGCGGTCTCGAAGGCACCACGCTCGACGATTGGCATCGCGTCATCGATACCAATCTGACGGCGGCGTTTCTGATGACCAAGGCCGCGCTGCCGCATCTGAGGGTGCGTCCCGGAGCATCGGTGCTGAACACGGGTTCGGTGAGTTCGCTCTTCGGCGATTACGGCCTGTTCGTCTATAATGCGACGAAGGCCGGGCTGGCGAACATGACGCGGTCGCTCGCGCTCGACCTGGCGAAGGACGGCATCCGCGTCAATGCGGTCTGCCCAGGGCTGATCGACACGAACATGACCTCGGCGCTGAAGAGCTTCCCGGGCGGTTTCGACATATGGTCGAACCGTATTCCACTGCGGCGGCCCGGCACGCCGGCCGAAGCGGCGGCGGCGTTCCTGTTCCTCGCCTCCGATCTCGCGTCCTATGTCACGGGTTCGCTCCTGGTGGTCGACGGCGGGCTGACCGCGCAGAGCGGCTTTCCGTCGCCCGACGACATGATGGCCGCCGCCGGCGCGGGCTAATCGGTCCGGCGGCGAGCACTGGCGGCCAGCACCGCGCCGCCGAGCAGCGCCGACAGCAGCGAGCCGGCGAGGATGCCGATCTTGGCCATGTCGGCGTTCTCGCCGCCGCCGCCGAACGCCAGTCCGCCGATGAACAGGCTCATGGTGAAGCCGATCCCGCAGAGCAGCGCGACACCGTAGATCTGCCGCCACGATGCGCCGCGCGGACGGTCGACGAGACCGCTGCTGCACAGCGCGGCAACCGTCCCGAACACGCCGACCTGCTTGCCGACGACCAACCCGAGGATGACCGCAAGCGTTATCGGCCGCGCGAGGTCAGCGCCCGTGACACCGGCGAACGAGATGCCCGCGTTGGCGAGGCCGAACAGCGGGGCGACGCCGAACGCGACCAGCGGATGCAGCCCGTGTTCGAGCCGGTGCAGCGGCGAGCCGACGTCGTCGGGCTGGCCCGGGATCGGCCGGATCGGGATCGTCATCGCCACCGCGACGCCGGCGAGGGTGGCGTGGACGCCCGATGCCAGCACGAAGAACCAGACGACGGCTCCGACCAGCAGATAGGGTAGCAGCGCCGTGACGCGCCGCCGGTTGAGGGCGACGAGGATGCCGAGCCCGACTGCGGCGGCGGCGAGCGCGGCGAGGTTGATCGACGCCGTGTAGAAAAATGCGATGATGACGATCGCGCCGAGATCGTCGATGATCGCGACGGCGGTCAGGAAGATGCGCAGCGAGGGAGGCACGCGGCTGCCGAGCAGCGCCAGGACCCCCAGCGCGAAGGCGATATCGGTCGCCGCCGGGATCGCCCAGCCGCGCACTGCGCTCGCGTCGCCGCGGGTGACGATGAGGAAGACGAGCGCCGGCACGATCATGCCGCCGATCGCCGCCGCACCCGGCAGGATGCGCCGTGCCGTCGTCGACAGCTGGCCCTCGACGACCTCGCGTTTGATCTCGAGCCCGACGAGCAGGAAGAACACCGCCATCAGGCCGTCGTTGATCCAGTGCAGGACACTCAGACCAGCAATGTCGACCTTGAGGAGACGGAAATAATCGTCGGCGAACGGCGAGTTGGCCCATAACAGCGCGACCACGGCCGCACCCACCAGCACGAACCCCCCGGCGGCTTCGGTCGCCAGGAACTCGCGAAGCATGCGGCCGGTTCGGGCAAGCCGCCGCACGCGCCGACCGGTCAGCGGCGCGTCGCGTAGTTGGTGTCGACCCAGTCGCGGTAGCTGCCGTCGATCACCGCCCGCCACCACGCCTCGTTCTCGAGGTACCAGGCGAGCGTCGTGGCGAAGCCCTGCGCGAAGCTGCGTTGCGGCGCGTAGCCGAGTTCGCGCGCGATCTTGCTTGCGTCGATCGCATAGCGGCGGTCATGACCAGGCCGGTCGGCGACGGTCGTCTTGAGGCTCGAACTGGGCTGGCCGCGGGCGGCGGCGGCATCGGGGAAGCGTCGCGCTAGTGCCGGATCACCGGCGAAAGCGGCGTCGATCGCGGCGCATAGCGTGTCGATCACGGCGACGTTGGGCAGTTCGGCACCGCCGCCGATATTGTACGTCTCGCCGATCCGGCCGGCGGCGATGACACGTTCAATCCCCTGGCAGTGATCCTCGACGTGCAGCCAGTCGCGGACCTGCATGCCGTCGCCGTAGATCGGCAGCGGCCGGCCGTGCAGCGCGTTGATCAGGAACAGCGGGATCAGCTTTTCGGGAAATTGATACGGCCCGTAGTTGTTCGAGCAGTTCGACGTCGTCACCTGCAGCCCGTAGGTGTGATGATAGGCGCGAACGAGATGGTCCGAGGCCGCCTTCGACGCCGAATAGGGTGAATTGGGCGCGTACGGCGTCGTCTCGCTGAACGCCGCATCCGCCGCGCCGAGCGTACCATAGACTTCGTCGGTCGAGACGTGGTGGAAGCGGTGCGGCATGCCGGCGCCGGTCAGCCAGACGGTGCGCGCCGCCTTCAGCAGGCTGTGCGTGCCGATGATGTTGGTCTCGAGAAAAGCGTCGGGCGCATGGATCGACCGGTCGACATGGCTCTCGGCGGCGAAATGGACGAGCGTGTCGATGGCGCGGTCGCGGAGCAGGGCTTCGATCGCGGCGGTGTCGCCGATGTCGCCGTGGATGAAATCGACCCCGTCGATCCCGGCGAGGCTCGCGCGATTGCCGGCGTAGGTCAGCGCGTCGACGACGGTGACCGCCTCATCGGGCCGCCGCTCGCGCCAATAGCGCACGAAGTTGGCACCGATGAAGCCCGCGCCGCCGGTGACGAGCAGCTTCACGAGGCTTTGCCGATGCCGTCGAGGCAGTCGCGCAGTTCGGCGCGCCAGTGCCGCGCCGCGCCAGTGATCGCCCAGGTTGCAGTCTTGTCGAGGACACCGTAGCTCGGGCGTCGAGCTGGCGTCGGATAATCCGCGGTCTGAATCGGCACGATCGGCACGGCGGCGTCGAGCAGGCCACGGACGAGGGCCTCCTCGTGGATGGCGACAGCGAAATCGTACCACGAGGCCACGCCGGCATCGGTGCAGTGGAAGACGCCAGTATGGCCCGTGCCGATCAGCTGCCACAGCGTCCGGGCGAGCGTCGGTACGTGCGTCGGCGTGCCGACCTGGTCGGCGACGACGCGTACCTCGGGCCGCTCGCGCATCAGCCGGAGCATCGTCGCAACGAAGTTGTTGCCCTGCGCGGCATAGACCCATGCCGTTCGCACCAGCAGCGGATTTGGGTGGAATTCAGCGGCGGCGATCTCGCCGTCGAGCTTGGTCCGGCCATAGACGCCGAGCGGGTTCGGCTCGGCATCGGGCGGATATGGCGTGTTCGCCGTGCCGTCGAAGACGAAGTCGGTCGAGACATGGACGAAACCGGCGCCGGCGATCCGCGCCGCGGCGGCGAGCGTGCCGACGGCATTGACGTTGACCCGGCGCGCCGCCGCTTCGTCGCTCTCGGCGCGGTCGACCGCGGTATAGGCGGCGGCGTTGATCACGGTATCGGGCTTGGAGGCACCGATGACGGCGCGCACTGCATCGGCGTCGGTGATGTCGAACTCGGCTTCCGGCGGCGCCACGACGACGATGCCGTCCGATGCAGTGGCCTGGAGTGCGCGACCCAGCTGTCCGCCGCTGCCGGCAATCAGCACCCTCACGCGAACACCTCGGCATCGGCGAGAACGGGCGCCGCGGCATCCTTCGTCGACAACAGCGGGGGCTGGCCATCGATCGGCCAGTCGATGCCGATCGCGGGATCGTTCCACGCCAGCGACCGCTCGTCGGCGGGCGCGTAGAAGGTCGTGCACTTGTAGAGGAAATCCGCCGATTCGCTGAGGACGACGAAGCCGTGCGCGAAACCCGGCGGCACCCACAACATGCGCTTGTTGTCGGCCGACAGTTCATAGCCGACCCAGCGGCCGAAGTCGGGGCTCGATCGGCGCAGGTCGACGGCGACGTCGAACACGACACCGACCGTGACCCGGACCAGCTTTCCCTGCGGCGCGACGATCTGATAATGGAGCCCGCGGAGCACATTCCTGGCCGAGCGGCTGTGATTGTCCTGAACGAAGTCGACGGCGATGCCGGCTTCGGCGAAGCGGCGCGCGTTCCAGCTTTCGAGAAAGAAGCCGCGGTCGTCGCCGAAGACCGCGGGCTCGATCAGCTTGACGCCGGGCAGGGCGGTTTCGACGACCTTCATGCGGCCGCCCGCAGCTGGTCGAGGAGATATTCGCCGTAGCCGCTCTTGCGCAGCGGCTCGGCGACGCGCTCCAGCTGCCCGGCGTCGATGAAGCCCTGGCGCCAGGCGATCTCCTCAGGACAGCAGATCTTGAGCCCCTGCCGCTCCTCGACGATGCGGACATAGAGGCCGGCGTCGAGCAGCGAGCCGTGGGTGCCGGTGTCGAGCCAGGCGAAGCCGCGGCCCATGATCTCGACGTCGAGCTTGCCGTCGGCGAGGTACATCCGGTTGAGGTCGGTGATCTCGAGTTCGCCGCGCGGCGACGGCTGGACCTCGCGTGCGCGTGCCACAGCGGTCGCGTCGTAGAAATAGAGTCCCGTTACGGCATAGTTCGATTTCGGCGTGGCGGGCTTTTCCTCGATCGTCTCGGCCCGCCCGCCGGCACCGAACGACACGACGCCATAGGCTGAGGCGTCCTTGACGTAGTAACCGAAGACCGTCGCGCCGTCACGGCGGCGGTCGGCGGCCTCGAGCAGCTCGGGCAGGCCGTGCCCGTAGAAGATATTGTCGCCGAGGATCAGCGCCGACGGCCGGTCGCCGACGAATTCGGCACCGATATGATAGGCTTGCGCGAGTCCCCTAGGCTCGGGCTGCTCCGCATAGTCGATCGCCAGGCCCCATTGCGAGCCGTCGCCGAGCAGGCTGCGAAACGCCGCCTGGTCGCCGGGCGTGGTGATGATCAGCACCTCGCGTATGCCGGTGAGCATCAGCACCGACAGCGGATAATAGATCATCGGCTTGTCATACACCGGCATCAGCTGCTTGCTGACCGGCTTGGTCAGCGGATAGAGCCGCGTGCCCGATCCGCCGGCGAGGATGATCCCACGTCGTGCCACGCAACCCCCTAGGTTCGCCCCTGCGCGAAGCGCCGGAGCAAGCCGGCGAAACTGCGCATCTGGCTGACGAACGACGCCTGCCGCGCTGCCGCTGCCAGCCGCATCCCGCGATAGCGAGGGACCGGCCGTCCTGCAACCGCAACGGCGGCGAGGCGCGCGATCAACTCGCGCTTGCGCCGAGCCTGCGACGGCTGCATCCGAGCGATCTCCCATGGATCGAGCGGCGCGGTGACGATGCGACCGGCAGCCACGGCTTCGCGCAACAGGGCGTCGCCGCGGGCGGTGCGCGTCATTACGAGGCTGCGGCCCTGCTGCTCGGCGAAGCTCGGATAGCCTTTTTCGTCGCCGTACCACGCATCGGCGCAGGCGATGTCGGCAGCGCCGCCGACGGCGTCGGGGCAGATCTTGCAGCGGAACTGGATTTCCTTCGACAGGATCTTACCCCAGCTGTCGTGATAGGTCATGCTGCGCGTGGTGCCGTCGGCAAGGGTCGCCGTGGCATTGCCGGGCCAGCCGTCGCCGCGGTAGCGGAACGCGGTGACCTCGGCCTCCGGCGCGTCGATCGCCGCCAGTATCCGCCGCGCGCCCGCGCCGCTGGGCACTCCCGCACAGAAAAAGGCGAGCATCAGCGGCACCTTGGCGTCGACCCGCGGGTCGACCCTGGCATAGGCGCGTAGTGCCGACACGTCGCACGGCTTGCCGACGAAGGCGAAGCGGCCGGGCAGGTCGAGCCAGCGGCCGATCTCGGCCAGCGGCGAGGAACTCGCGTAGCGCGACCCGGCGGCGTCGAACACCGCCTGCCCGTCACGCGCCACGACGGTGCGGTTGCCGAGCGGAGCGGCCGGGTCCATTCCCGTCTCGACGACGAAGTCAACCAGCCCCGTCGCCAGCGCATGGACGAGAAGTCCCGAGATCACGCCGCCCGACGATGCCTGATGCCGCAGTGCCTCGTCGGTCGAATAGCCCGTGCCGGTAAAGAACCACGGTCCCCATAGTGGATCGTGGTTCAGCGCGGCGGGGCGGTTGTCGACGACGACGGCGGGGCAGGCGGCGGCGATCGCTGCCTCCTGCGCCTCGGTCAGCGTGTCGTGCTGGACGGGACGGGTGAAGCCGGGCGCCACCGAAGCGAGCGCGACCGCGCCGCTGCCGATGCTCGCGCACAGGCCGCAGCCGGTGCAGAGCTGGCCGCGCGCGACGCGCACGAGGGTCGGCGAGGGTGTCACGCTCGGCGGCGGCGCGGCATGAGATTGATGCCGAGGACGAACTGGACGACGATCGCGGCGCCGACGTTGCGCAGTATGACAGTCAGCGCGGTCGCCATTGCCGCGCCCTCGACACCGTAGCGTGGGATCAGCAGCAGGCAGAAGCCGACGCACAGCACGACCGCAACGATGGCGTAGGCCATCGTCCAGCGCTGGTGTCCCGTCATCACCAGGATCAGCCCCAGCGGACCGAAGGCGAGGCGGGCGAACTGCCCGATGCCGAGGATTTGCAGCGCGCGCGCACCCGGCACGAACTCGGGACCGAAGATATGCATCAGCGCGGTCGGCGCGAGGAAGATGACGGCGAACAGCGGCGACGCGAGGAGGAGGACCAGCGCGATCGTCCGGCGGGCGACGCGGCCGATCTGCTCGGCGTCGCCGGCGCGGGCCGCCGCCGCGACGCGCGGCCCGAGGATCGAATCCATGGCGATCTGCACGAGGCCGGCGAGCGCGACGAACTGCCAGGCCGCCCGGTACTGGCCGACCACCGCCGCCGGCCAGTGCGCGCCTAGCGACACCGTCGTGTACCATTCGGTGAAGACATTGCTGAGGTTCGACGCGAGTACCGGCAACCCGGCGACGGCCAGCGGCAGTATCGCCGGCAGGACGGCGGAGGGCCATTTGCGGGTGATGCCGCGGACGTTGACCCAGCCGACGACGCAGCCGAAGGTGACGCCGGCGAGATAGAAGGCCGCCGGCACCAGGATCGTATCGGCGAGGCCGGTGGCGATCGCGAGGCCGAGCGCCAGCGCCGACAGCGTCGTGCCGACAGGGCCGTCGATGATCTGCGAGATCATCACGCGACCCGATGCCCGCAGCGACGCCGACGCGATGCGCTGCAGTGCCAGCGGCACCACTGACCACAGCATGATGCCAAGCACCGCCGCCATGCCGGCCTGGTTCAACACGCGTTCGGCGAACGGGCCGCGCAGGAGAAACAGCGTGCCGGTGACGACCGGCGCGGTTATCGCGATCGTCCGGCCGACGGCGATGACCGCGCCGTGCGCGGCCGCCGTCTTGTTCTCGTGGAGATCGCCGGCGACGGTACGGACGAGGATCGTGTCGAAGCCGAGCAGGACCACGTAGGAGGTGATCGTCAGCGTCGTCACGGCGATCCCGAACTGACCGCTCCCGGTCGGTCCAAAGTGACGCGCGATCAGCCAATTGAGCAGGAAGCTGGCGATCGCCCCCCAGATTTTGAGGGCGAAGGCACGCACCGACTGCCCACCGAGGCGATCAGCGGCGAAATACGGCATGAGGTGGCGCACGGGTCGCTGAAAGACCACCGATCTAACTCCGTCTCGCCACCGGCGGCGACCAACACGATTGCCCGGCCGGCAAGCCGATCGTCCTACGGCGTGGCCGGAGATGGTGTCGTCGCCGTCGTCGCACCTGCCGCCGGTGCCGCCTTGGCCGGCGGCGGACCGTAACCGGCGGCATAGCTGATCTTCGGCTTCGCGGCGGCGTCGAACGTCTTGAGATTGGCGACCAGTGCGGCCTGGACCGCCTGCCGCTGGAGGAACTGCTGCGCGAAGCTGATCGCTGGTTCGCCGACGAACGGCACGATCTTGGTCTCGACGACCTTGTTGACGAACATGACCGGTGCCGGTGCGCCCTGCGGTTGATCGGCGAACATGAAGACCTCGTTCGGATCGCGGGCGAGGATCCTCTTGATCTGGTCGGTCAACTGCGGATTGACCGTGAGCGCGTCGATCGCCGCCGAGTTGCGGCGGAAGTCGATCTTCGCGTTTCTCAGCACCGCGACGACGTCATCCATCGTCTTCGCCGGAGCGAGCCCGAGACTGTCGATGTTGGCCGGGCGCAGGAACTGGATCTGGTCGATGGCGAAGACCTTGCGCTCGGCGAACTGGTCCGGATGCTCCTCGATATATTTCTGTGCGCCTTCGCGGGTCGCCGGCGGGACCTTGCGCGCGATATCCGCCTGGAGCGCCTGGACGAGCAGTCCCTCGTCGACCCGGCGCTCGGCCAGGAGGAACGCCGGATTCTTGTCGAGCCCGCGCTCACGCGCGACATGGGCGAGCATCTTGCGTTCGACGACGCGGGCGAGGACGATCTGCTCGACGGTCTTGCGCGGCGTATCGGCGGGAGCACGAGCGAGGTTCAACTCGGAATTCAGCTCGTGGACGGTGATGTCCTCGCCGTCGACCGTCGCGACGACCTGACCGCTGGGCGCTTCCTTGCTCTTGTCGCAACCGGCGACGAGGGCGGCGAGCGCAAGCCCCGTCGCGATCCGCGTCTTGGCCATGGTTTTCATGATCATCCCCTCGTATCCTTGTCTGGGCGCATCCCCAGCAGGGCGCGCGTCAGCACCAATGCCTTTTTCGGCTGCATTCGCAAGATACGACGTGCTATCTGCCCGGTTGCGACGAGCCAGTGCGCGGGTAGGAGCAGCGGCCGGCGCCGTCGAACGAACTTCAGCCGCGATCGCAGCAAGTAATAATCCGACAACTGACTGCGCTGGCCCCTGACTTGGCTCGACCCGATCGAGCCGCCTTCCTTATGATAGATGATGGCACCGTGCGCGAATGCGATCGCGAAGCGGCCCGCGTTGCGTGTGGCCCAGTCGATCTCCTCGAAATAAAGGAAATAGTCTTCGGTCATCGGACCGATCGTTTCGTAAAATCGCCGGGATACCGCCAGCGACGCGCCGAGCACGAAATCTGTTTCGCGGGCGACCCGCGCCGGATCGAACGGCGTACCGACCTTGCGGCCGGCACCGATGCCGCGCGACTGGCCGGTCATCGCGTTAAAGCGCATGCCGTTTAACGCCTGGATCGT
Source organism: uncultured Sphingomonadaceae bacterium (assembly GCA_964250105.1). Lineage (GTDB taxonomy): Bacteria > Pseudomonadota > Alphaproteobacteria > Sphingomonadales > Sphingomonadaceae > Polymorphobacter_B. The sequence goes on along the minus strand of CAXUEV010000007.1, from coordinate 11,282 downwards.
GTCGGGGCGATGGTAGAAGCGAACGACCGTGCCGCACATGCCGATCTTGTGCGTCGCGTCCATCCGCGTGACGAGGGCACGTGCGGCTTCGGGCTCGATGACGGTGTCGTTGTTAAGCAGCCACACGTAATCGGTATCGCCGGCGTGAAACAGATGGCGCAGTCCGATATTGTTGCCGCCGGCGAAGCCGACGTTGTGCGACGCTTCGATCAGCGTCACCAGAGCCTGGACAGGCTCTGCCGCGGAGCCGGCCGCAAAGCGCTGGAAGTCGATCGGCTTCGACACCGGCGGTGTCGACAGGCCGGCAAGTGCCGGCGAAAGCGGTTGGGCGATCTCGCCGCCCGCGGCCCATGCCGCGATGTGATCGGCCGAGCCGTCGGTCGACGCGTTGTCGACGACGACCACGCGGACGGGAATGGTCGACCGGAGCAACGTCTCCAGGCATTCGAGCGTGTCGGACCAGCGGTTCCAATTGACGAGGACGATGCCGAGACGCGCTTTCATACGCGGCCAGCCCGGTCATCCGCCGTCGCATATGCAAGCGTCGCGAACATGCTCGTGAACTCGGTCAGGAGATCGGCGGCTGCGCGGGCGTATCCGGTCATGTAACCTCGTTCAAGCGACGCCCACGCGCTTTAGTCCGACCGATTGTGCACCGCAATAGAGGCTGGCTGGGCTCGCTCGCGAAGCGATCGTTTCGGATCAGCCTTGCAGCGTCGCTGCTGCCGACGACAACAGCAAGAGCGGTGCAACCCCCGGGAAGCGATAGCGAAATCGCGTCGTTCCGTCAGCGTCCTTGCTTTCGAGCAGATCGTGCGACCGCGACAAGGTGCGAAGTTCGGCCTCGACCGATGTCGTGCTAAACGAGCCGCGCGTTGCCGTCACGACGTCGCCGACATCGAACCAGCCGTCGGATTCGATCCCCGCTTCCGCAGCCGCGACCAGCAGCGGCCACTGCGCCTGCACGTCCTCGCGCCTGAGCAACGCCTGCACCCGCTGCGGCAGCGTCGCGTTCCACTCGGTCAGGACGCGCTCGACCGCCAGTCGGCAGTGACCCTCGTCGACTTCGCGACGGCGCTGGTCGATGGCGGCGATACCGGCGCGGTGGCCGAGCAGCCGGACAAGGTACGGCGACCCCCGTGCCATCGTCGCGATCACCTTGATCGCGCCATCGGTGAAGTGGAGGCCGGCGGCAACCTCGCCACGCCTGAGGATCTCGCCGACTTCGCCGAGATCGAGCGGACGCATCGGCAGGCCGACGATGTTGCGACGGATTGACGGCGCAAAGCCGATCAGCTCATCGAGATTCGACGCGACGCCGGTCAGGATCAGCTGGACACGCGCCGCGCGATCAGACAGATTCTTGATCAGTTCGGCGACATCGCGGCGGAAATCGGGGTCGGCGATCCGGTCGTATTCATCGAGGATGAGGACGATCCGCGTGCCGACGACATCGGCAAAAAGATCGCTGACCTCACGCGGCCCGAAGGGTCCGGCGGGCAGCACGCTGTCGAAATGCAAGGCCTGCTCGACCGCCGCCGTCGTCGGCAGCACGCTGCGGTGGTAGAGCATCGGGATCCGGGCAGCGAAGGCGCGAAAAACCTCGTCGAAACGCCCTTCCGTGCCGCAGCTGCCGTACAATACGATATAATGCGCCTCGCGGGCGGTGTCGGCGAAGACGTGGGCCAGGCTGGTCTTGCCGATCCCGCGCTCCCCATAGACAACGACGTGAACGCGCTGCTGCTCGATCGCCGCGATCAGCTGCGCCAGTGCGTCGTGCCGGCCGGAGAAGCGATCGCGGCTGATCACCGGCTGCGACGCGCCCAGCGTATCGCGAAGCGCCAGCCGCGCCCGCGCCATCGCCGGCTCCTTGCCCGATCCGGCGACATCGTCGGAAGCCATCGCCGTGAAGCGCGGCAAATCGGCTTCGCGCGGCGGCACGACCTCGTCCAGCCAGAGCGTGTCGAGGTAAACCGGCTTCTGCTGGATCGGCGGCGGAACGCTCGGCACCGCGCCATCCTCGGTGGTGGTCGGGCGGCCACCCGTCAAGCGTTTGAAGAGCGTCGCCATTTTCGTTCTAATCCTACCGTCGGCGAAAGTTGCCGCCCCCGCGTTGCTGGCACAACCTCCATCATCCAGCCGCTATCGGTCAGCCATCCGCACCGAGCGTCTGCTAATGCTCCAAGTTGTTCGCCTCACGCAAGCGCCCATGCGACCGACCGCATGACCAAATCGGCAAAACATCCCTAACGGCATAACGCGAGTTGCCGCGGGCCCGAACCTCATGCTACCGCCAACTCCGTTAGCCCGGTTGTGCATGGGATGACGGCATGCGGGGGTCTCGTTGAACAGCGTCGGTGGTGTTTTCGTGGCTCTCGGCGCGGCGGCGGCACTGGCGTCTCCTGCTGCGGCGCAGTTGGTGCCGGGCCTGTCGTTCGATATCACCGGCAATGTGCGCTACGACAGCAACCAGCTTCGCCTGCCGAAGGGAGCGCCCACGCCGGCCGGTCAGAAGCGCGACGACATCCGCTACGCGCCCGCCATAGCGGTTAACTACGAACATCGCCTCGGTCAGCAGATGATCAACCTGCACGGGCAATACGGACGCGATTTCTACCGCAACAACAGCGATCTGACCCGCGACCGGATCAACGGCGGCGCCGAGCTCACGTACCGCGTCGGCGTTCGCTGTAGCGGCGTCGTCAACGGCAACTACAGCCGTCGGCAAAATGGCGGCAACGACAATGTGCTTGATCCCGAGGATCCCATAGACGTCGATCCGAACGACGATTTCGGCCGGATACAAGACAACGTCCAGTCGGTGATCGAGTACGGCATCAGTGCCAACTGCAGCTCGCCCGGCGGGGGCCTGAGTTTCGGCGGCGATGCCCATCGCTCCAGTCTACGCAACGAAAGTCAGCTTCGCAGGTTCGCCAACAGCAACAGCGACAGTTACTCGCTGTTCGCCGGCCTGGGAATCGGCGGCCCAGGTCAGCTGCAGGTCAACGGCTCCTATTCGACCATCGGCCGTCCGAATCGCCGTATCATCGACGACGTACCCGTCCTCTCCAGGAGCGGCGTCAAGACGTACCGTGTGGGGCTCAACTACTCGCGGCCGATCGGCACCCGATTGTCCGGATCGCTCGGCTTCGGATATCTGATGGCGCAGCCCGCGATCGGCGATAAATACACGGCGCCGGCGTATAACGTCTCGCTGCGCTACACCGCGGGGGTGCGGCTGTCGTTCGGCGTGAATGGCTCGCGGGATGTCGTCTCTACCTCCACGGCCGCTGCACTTTATCGTGTCGTCGACCGTATCTCCTTCAACGCCGACTACAAGCTCGGGACCGCGATCACGACCCAGGCACGGGTGAGCTTCACGAGCAACAACTACAAACAGACTTTCGTGATCCCTGGGGACATCGCGGTTTTGCGGTCGAAGGACAGCTCGACGCGCTTCGGGGTCGGGGCGACCTACTCGCCGCGCGATCTTTACAGCGTCGGTCTCAATATCGATAAATCCTACCGTAATTCGAATCCGGATATATTCGATTATAACAGTACGGTCGTGACCCTGAAGGTCGGGATCCATTTCTAGCGTTTTGAGGAGTTCGGTGATGCTACGTCTCCCGCTGTTGAAGGCGCTGCTGACGGCTCTGGCCGCGTTCGTGGCCGCGGCCTTGATGTCGATGCCGGCAACCGCAGCCGAGCGCGGCTATGTGCTCGGTGCCAACGATACGATCACGGTCCAGGTCTATGGTCAGCCCGACGCGGGCGTAACGACGCGGATCAAGTCAGACGGCACGATCGTCCTGCCCCTGATCGGCTCGCTTCAGGCCGAGGGCCAGACCCAGCTCGATCTCGCCGAGACGATCAAGAGCAAGCTCGTCAAGGGCGGCTTCTTCAAGGCGCCGTTCGTAAACGTCGAAGTGGTCACGTACGGTGCCCGCACGGTCAACGTCGCCGGCAAGGTTTCCGCGCCCGGCGTCTATCCGCTCGACAAGGACTATCACGTGCTCGAGATGCTGCTCAAGTCGGGCTGGCTGCGCGGCGAAGGTGCGACCTATGTCTATCTACGCCGGGTGAACGACAGCAAGGAGATCAAGCTCGACACCGAGGCGCTGGTGCGCGGCGCGCCTGACAAGAACCCGCTGCTCGAGGCGGGCGACACGCTGTTCGTCCCCGACGCCGACACGTTCTACATCTCCGGGGCGATCGGCAAGCCGGGCACCTTTCCGATCCTCAAGAACATGACGCTGCGCGAGGCGCTGGTGATCGCCGGCGGCGTCACCGCCGCCGGCTCGGATCGCAAAGTTGCATTGATCAGGGGCGGTGGTAAGGAGGTCAAGGCGAAGCTCACGGACCCGGTCCTCAAGGACGATGTCTATATCGTCAAGGAGCGGTTGTTCTAGGGCGCCGGCGACATTCGGATAGCGGCTGCGGAGTAGCCTGACATGAGTCTCGCACAGTTCCTGCGTATCCTGATGGCGCGGCGGTTCATCATTGTCTCGCTGATGTCGGTCTGCGTCGTGGCGGCGGTCATCGTCTGTCTGGTGTTGCCGGCGCGTTATCCGGCGACAGCGCGTGTCCTGATGGACGTGATCAAGCCCGATCCCGTGACCGGGCAGGTCATCTCGGGAGCGTTCGTTCGCGGCTATACGCGGACGCAGACCGAACTGATCAAGGACTACCGGGTCGCCGGCGACGTCGTCGACCGGCTGGGCTGGGCGAAGAACCCTGTCCTGGTCGCCGAATATAATAAGAAGACCGACGGAACGCAGGATTTCCGGCGCTTCTATGCCGAGCAGATCATCGCGCAGACCGACGCCGATCTGGTCCAGGGCAGCAACATCCTCGAGATCAGCTATTATTCGGGAAACCCGATCCTGGCCAAGAACGTCGTCACGGCGTTGCGCGATGCCTATATCGACGCCAGCCTCCGCTTCAAGACCGATGCCGCCGGCCGCTCGGCCGACTGGTATGTCGACCAGGCCGCGAAGGCGCAGGCGGCGTTGTCGGCGGCCGAAACCAAGAAGTCCGAGTTCGAGCGAACCAACGGCATCGTCACCAGCCCCGGCGGCGGCGATTCGGAGACGATGAAGCTCGAAAGCATGCAGGGTGCCTTGATGGCCGCCCGCAGCTCGGCCGGCATGACGGAGATCAGCAACGAGCGGTCGTCGTTTACCGCACCGGCGGTGATGGGGATCAGGGCGCAGCTCAACTCGGTCGACGACCAGATAGCGCAGGCGAGCGAACGGCTCGGCACGTCGCACCCGACCTATATCGCGCTGCTGCAGCGCAAGGCGACGCTGCAAAGCCAGCTTAGCAAGGAAACGTCGGCGGCGCAGTCGCTCGGCGGCACCGTCAACTCGTCGACGCAGCAGAATATCGCCAAGCTTGAATCGGATTATAACGCGCAGAAGACGAAGGTTCTGTCGTTGAAGCCGCAACTCGATGCATTGTCCCAGCTCCAGCGCGAAGTCGACCTGCGACGCGCGCAGTATGAGAAGGCGGCCGCCCGCACCGCTGACCTTAAGCTTCAGGCCGACGTGTCGGAGGCGGGTCTGGTGCCGCTCGGCGACGCCGCAGTCAGCGGCACGCCGTCATGGCCGAACAAGCCGCTGATCCTCCTCGCCGGCCTGCTCGGTGGTCTCGGCCTCGGTATCGTCATGGCCATCCTGACCGAGATGATGTCGCGTCGCGTCCGTGGTCCCGAGGATCTGGCGCGGGCATCAGAAGTTCCGGTCCTCGCCGTCATCGCCGACACCGCGCCCGTCAATCCGGTATACCGGTTGCGGCGTCTGTTGCGACTTCCCGGGTCCTCGGGACCAGATTGGCAGCCTGCACAGTGACCAGTCTCTCAGACACAAGCAGCGACGTCACCTTGAGTGGCGGCTCCATCTCGGCCGACGCGCCGATCCGCGACACGCTGTTGCGGCTCGGTCTGCTGACCGACGACGAGGCGGCGCGCGTCACGGCCCATCAGGTCGAACGCGGCATCGATTTCGATCAGTCAGCGCTCGAACTCGGCTTCATCGGGGCTGACGAACTCGACCGCGCCCGCGAGCAGCTGATCAACAGCCTGGCGTTGCAGCAGGATATCCGTCGTCCGGTTTCCGACGAGCTGATCGTCCTCAGCGACCCCGTCAGTCCCAAGGCCGAGTCGGTCCGCCTGCTCCGGACACAGGTCATTGCCCAGCACATCAAACCCGGGCGCCGTGCGCTGGCGTTCATCTCGCCAGTCGAAGGCGTCGGCTGCAGTTATCTCGTCGCCAACCTTGCCGCCGCGCTGTCGCAGATCGGGACGAAGACCCTGCTGGTCGACTCCAACCTGCGCTCGCCGCGCATCGACCAGATCTTCGGCCTCGAGCCGAACGGTCCCGGGCTTTCGAGCTATCTGACGCTGCAGGTTGCCCGGCCCGAGCGCGTCGTCCACGCCAACGTGTTGCCGAACCTGTCGATCATCGCCGCCGGACCGCCGGTGGCGCGGCCGCAGGAGCTGTTGTCGAGCACGCGCTTCCGCGACGGCATGAACACGTTGCTGCGCGAATATGACATCGCGCTGTTCGATACGCCGCCGGCGAATTCATGTGCGGATGCGCTGACGATCTCGTCGGTGATCGGCTACAGCGTCATCGTCGCGCGTCGCGACAAGACGTTCGTCACCGATGTCGCGACCCTTGCGCATCAATTGGCGGCAGCGCGCAGCGCGGTTGTTGGTTCGGTCCTGAGCGAATTTTGACGGTGGCGACGTCCGCCCGGGTTGCGGCCGGCACGGTCGATTGGCCGAAGCTGCTCGTCGGGCATCTGCTGCTCGTCGCCGGCCTCCTCGTCGTCTTCGTGCCGACGATCGCCAGCCTCGGTGCGGGCCCGTGGTCGACCGAGTCGGGGGTTCACGGTCCGCTCGTGCTGGCGACCGGCTTCTGGCTGATCCTGCGGCGACTGCCGGAGATCAGGAAAATCGCGCGGCCCGGCTCGCTGGCGGTGGCGGCAGCGGTCATGGCGGTCGCCATCGTCGGCTATGTCTTCGGTCGCGCCTACGACTTCATCAGCATCGAGGTCGCGGCGATGTTCCTGGCCTTCGCCGCCATCGCCTATAGCTTCGTCGGCGGCGCCGTGTTGCGGATGATGTGGTTTCCGATGTTCTATCTCGCGTTCGTCATACCGATTCCGGGCTGGGTACTCGATGCGGTGACGCAGCCATTGAAGGTCTTCGTCTCGCAGGCGGTGGCGGGTGCGCTCGGATACACGGGCTATCCGGTCGCGCGGGTCGGCGTCACGATCTACGTCGCGCAGTACCAGCTTCTGGTCGAGGACGCGTGCGCCGGGCTCAACTCGCTGATCAGCTTGACGGCGATCGGGCTGTTCTACGTCTATGTCATGCGCAACACCAATTGGCGGTACTCGCTCCTGCTCTTGGCGCTTGTCATTCCGATCGCGATCCTGGCGAATTGCGTGCGGGTCGCGGCGCTGGTGCTGATCACTTACTATCTCGGCGACGCGGCCGCACAGGGGTTCCTTCACAAGTTCGCCGGCATGGTCACCTTCACCTCTGCCCTGCTGTTCATCTTCCTCGTCGATTCGCTGCTGAAGCCGGTGCGCAACTGGCTCGAGGTGGCGCGGTGATCGATCGTCGCGACCTCCTGTTCGGCGGCGGGCTGCTGGTAGCCGCAGGCGGCGCGTTCGCGCTGACGCCGCGCAAGCATGTCGAGTTCCTCGGCGGCCGCAAGCTCGAGACGATCGTGCCGAAGACGATCGGCATCTGGACCGACACGCCGTCGACTGCGTTCGTCCTGCCGAAGACCCCGGGGAGCCTCGCCGACCGGCTCTACAGCGATACCGTCAACCGCCTCTACACGAGCGCGAACGGGGTCGCGGTGATGATGGTGCTGGCGTACGGCAGCCTGCAGAGCGACCTGCTGCAATTGCATCGTCCGGAAGCCTGCTATGCCTCAGTCGGCTTCCAGATCTCCGCATCGACCAAGACCGGGCTCGACGTCGACAAAGACGTCGTGATTCCGATACGGGAACTCACCGCCTCGACCGAGAACCGCATCGAGCCAATCCTGTACTGGACGCGGATCGGCGACGACCTGCCGACCGACGGCAGCGAGCAGCGCAGCATGAAGCTCAAGCAGCAGTTCGCCGGCCTGATTCCGGACGGAATCCTCGTCCGCCTGTCGACCGTCGGCGAGGCGACGCCGGCGACCTTCGCCGCGCTGGCCGAGTTCGGTCGTGCCTTCGTTCTTGCGGTGAAGCCCGGCGACCGGGCGGTGTTGATCGGTCCAACGCTGGCGAACGGCCTCGCGCGGTTGCGGGTCTAGCCGTGGAAGCCGTCGAGCGGGCGCAGCACGACGAAGATGAACGCCAGTGTCGCGACGCCCGCGGCGATGGCAACTAGGTCATAGCCCTCGTTACCGATGTAATTCGTCGCGGCGCAGCCGACTGCAGCAACGAGATAATGCCATAGATGATCGCGCGCCTCGCCTTGCGACCGTTGAAGAAACAGGACTACCAAGCCGGCGAAGACGATCATAGTTGACCAATCGTAAACCGTCTGCACTTTGGCGCTCCATGTGATTTCATCGTTCCGCAAGCACAGACCGCCTATACCAGTTAAAATGATTGAGGCCATAATCAATAGTCGATAGACCGTCGGGCGGTCGGCACGCCGAGGCACGGGGCAGATGTCCGCAAGCTCGGATAGTGAAAAGGGACGGGCGCGGCGTTGAACGACATGCGGCTCGATACGCGAACGGGGCCGCAGGCCACCAAGACGGGCGTGCCACTCGACGCGGTTATCTATACCGTCCGCGGCATCGAATTCCTCCTCGTCCTCGTCTCGGGGACGATCGCCAGCATCCTGCTGGTGCCGGGGACGGTTGATCCCGAAGTCGTCTATTCGCGCATCGTCTTCGTCGCCGCGGTGGCGTTCGCGGTGCTCGCCGAGACGGTCGGCAGCTACGACATCGAGGCGCAGTTCTCGCTCCGCCAGGCGTGGCAACGTGTGGCGACGGCGTGGGTCACGACGTCGCTGTTCATGGTCACGCTCGGCTTCCTGCTCAAGGCGTCGGACCAGGTGTCGCGGCAATGGGCGCTCGGCTGGTTCCTGTCGGGCGGCGTGCTGCTGCTGTCGAGCCGGCTGATGATGACGATCTGGGTGCGACGACTCAAACGGCGCGGCATCTTCAACCAGCGCGTCGCCATCTTCGGCGCAGGGTCGCAGGGCGCACGGCTGGCGAACTATATCCAGACGACCGACAAGCTGACGATCACGATCGTCGGCTTCTACGACGACCGGCGCGACGGCCGCGTCCCGCCAGTGTCGCACAACGTGCCGGTGCTGGGTACGCTCGCGTCGCTGATGAGCGCGATCCGCGACGGCCGGATCGACCAGGTCATCGTCGCGCTGCCGTGGTCGGCCGAGAACCGCCTGCAGCAGGTGGTCGGCAAGCTGGCGCTGACGCCGGTGCGCATCCGCCTCGCGCCCGATCTCGCCAGCTTCGTCTTCGCCCGCCGGCCGGTCGTGCTGCTCGGCGAGATGCCGGTGATGACGCTGTTCGAGCGGCCGATCTCGGGCGTCGACGCCTGGGCCAAGGTGGCGGAGGACCGTATCCTCGCGTCGCTGGCGCTCGTCATCTTCGCGGTGCCGATGCTGGTCATCGCGGCGGCGATCCGGATCGATTCGCCCGGGCCGATCTTCTTCCGGCAGGACCGCGAGGGCTTCAACAACCGTCCGTTCCGCGTCTACAAGTTCCGCACGATGTTCCACAACCGGTCGCAGTTCGACGAGATCACGCAGGCCAGTCGGCGCGATCCGCGGGTGACGCGGGTCGGCGCGCTGCTGCGGCGGACGAGCCTCGACGAGCTGCCGCAGCTGTTCAACGTCATCCAGGGCGACATGTCGATCGTCGGGCCGCGGCCGCACGCGGCGTCGACCCGCGCCGGCGGGCGGCTGTTCTCCGACGTGCTGTCGTCGTACGCGGCGCGGCACAAGGTCAAGCCCGGGATCACCGGCTGGGCCCAGGTCTGCGGCTGGCGCGGCGAGACCGACACCGAGGAGAAACTGGTCAAGCGCTTCGAGCACGACCTTTATTATATCGAGAACTGGTCGATCTGGTTCGACATCTACGTTCTGTGCCGGACCGTCGCCGCGATCATCGTTCCCAAGAACGCGTTCTAAGCCGCTCTCCCGGCCTTGGCGACATAGGCGTCGACCGCCGTTGCCAGCACGGTCAGCGGGACGCCGCCGGTGGCGACGATGGCATCGTCGAACGCGCGCAGGTCGAACTTGGGGCCGAGCGCGGTCATCGCCCTGGTCCGCAGCCGCAGGATCTCGTTGTGACCGACCTTGTAGCCGCACGCCTGGCCGGGCGCGACGCAGTAGCGGTCGGTCTCGCTCGTCATCGCCGCCGGTCCGCGCCCGGTCTGCTCGGTCAGGAAGGCGACGCTTTGCTCGCGGGTCCAGCGCATCGCGTGGAGGCCGGTGTCGACGACGAGGCGGCAGGCGCGGAACTGCTGCGCCTGGAGATAGCCGAGGCGGCCGAACGGATCGTCGGCGTAGAGGCCGAGCTCGTCGACCAGCTGCTCGGCGTAGAGCGCCCAGCCTTCGACGAAGGCGTTGAACCCCGTCAACGAGGTGATCAGCGGCGGCCGGTCGGGGGCTTCGGCGAGATAGGCGAACTGGAAGGCGTGGCCGGGCACGCCCTCGTGCGCCGACAGGGTCGCCAGCTGGTACTTCGGCCACAGCTCGGTCGACTTGAGGTTGATATAGTAGATCGCCGGGCGCGACCCGTCGAGCGCGGCGGGGTTCATATAGCCGAGCGCCGCGCCCGCCTGGATGTCGGCCGGCACCCGGTTGACGATGACGTCGGCCTTCAGGCCGAGGTTCGTCATCCGCGGCAGGAGCGGGCGGATCGCCGCCAGCCGGCCGTTGCAATAGGCGATCAGCTGCGCCCGGCCCGCGTCGTCGTTCGGAAAGAGGAAGCGCGGATCGGTATTGAGTGCCTGGACGCGCGCGCCGACGCTGCCCTGGCTCATGCCCTGGCCCTTGAGCAGCGTGTCCATCTGCGCCTGCAGCGCGCGGTTCTGCTCGAGCCCGATGCGGTGGATCTCCGCCGCCGAGAGGGTCGTCGTCGTGCCGAGGCGCAGCGCGAGCCGGTAATAGGCGTCGCCGTCGGGGAGCCGCTGGACGCCGGCGACGTGCGGCGCCGCCGCCGTCGCCCGCGCGAAGCCGGCGATCTGGCGGTCGAGCGCGGGATAGACCTCGCGCTCGAACAGCG
>CAXUEV010000006.1:0-26225 GCA_964250105.1 uncultured Sphingomonadaceae bacterium | reverse complement strand
CTCGGCGAGGAAGGCCGCCCGCCCGAGAGCATCTACGACTTCGTCCAGGGCATCACCGCCGTGGCGCGTGACCGCCCGCACCAGGACGCTCGCCTCGACCTCGAAGCCCGCGCCGCCAAGCTGATGGCCAGCGCGGGGTAGCGCCGATCCGCGAAGCCGCGTCGGCTTCGCGGCTATCCGGTTCTACGCTTCTCCGACGTTCAGTTCTCCGGCCCGCCGCTTCCTAGAGGAAGAGGTGGGCTGGAGTTTCGTGACGGGTTCAGGGTCGAGAGAGAGGCTTTCGGCCGGCCCGTCATGGAGAAGCCCCGTGACCAAGTCCGTCCAGAAGATCGCGCTCAGCACCTCGCGCGACATTCCCTTCGACAAACTGGTGCTTGCCCAGTCGAACGTCCGCCACGTCAAGGCGGGTGTCGGCATCGAGCAGCTCGCCGAGGACATCGCCCGGCGCACACTGCTGCAGAGCCTGACCGTCCGCGCCGTCGTCGGCGACGACGGTGCCGAGACCGGCATCTACGAGGTCCCCGCCGGCGGCCGCCGGTTCCGCGCCCTCGAACTGCTGGTCAAGCAGAAGCGCTTGGCCCGCAACGCGCCGATCCCATGCGTCATCCGCGAGTCCGGTATGGCCGAGGAGGACAGCCTCGCCGAGAACGTCCAGCGGGCGCCGCTGCATCCGCTCGACCAGTTCCGGGCATTCCTCGCCATGCGCGAACGCGGCATGGGCGAGGAGGAGATCGCTGCCGCGTTTTTCGTCACGCCCGCGGTCGTCAAGCAGCGGCTGCGCCTCGCCAGCGTGTCGCCGGCGCTGCTCGACGTCTATGCCGAGGACGACATGACGCTCGAACAGCTGATGGCATTCACCGTCAGCTGCGATCACGAGCGGCAGGATGCAGTCTGGGAAGCGATCCAGCGGTCCTACTCGCGCGAGCCCTATGCGATCCGCCGCATGCTGACCGAGGGTGCAGTTCGTGCCAGCGACAAGCGCGCGGCGTTCGTCGGGCTCGAGGCGTACGAGGAGGCAGGCGGCACGATCCTCCGCGACCTGTTCCAGGCCGATGATGGCGGCTGGTTGCAGGACCCCGGCCTGCTCGACATGCTCGTCGCCGAGCGGCTGCGCGAGGAAGCCGAGACGGTGCGCGCCGAGGGCTGGCGCTGGGTCGAGGCGGCCCCCGACTTCGCCTATGGCCATACCTACGGCCTGCGCGGTATCGTCGGCGAACGCCACGAACTCACCGACGAGGAGGAAGCGGCGCGCGAGGCGCTCGTCACCGAGTATGCCGAGATCGAAGCCGCCAACGCAGGCGACGTCGATCTGCCCGACGAGGTCGACGCACGGCTCGGCGAGATCGAAACCGCGCTCGAGGTCTATGACAACCGCCCGGCGGTCTACCGGCCCGAGGACCTCGCCATCGCCGGTGCGTTTGTCAGCATCGACGGCAGCGGCAAGCTTCGGGTCGAGCGCGGCTATGTCCGGCCGGAGGACGAGGTGCCGGTGGCACAGTTGCTCGACGATGATGCGGACAACGGCGAAGGTAGTGCCGCCACGCAGACCGGCGATGGCGCGTTCGACGGCGTCGATGCGGCTGGCACCGGCATTGCCACGGGCATGACCGAGCCCGAGGAGGACGAGGGACTCAAGCCGCTGCCCGACCGGCTGTTGACCGAGCTGACTGCGTGCCGGACGGTCGCGTTGCGCGAGGTGATCGCGAGGTCGCCGAAGGTCGCGTTCATAGCCGCGCTCCACGCGCTCTGCCTCAAGCTGTTCTACCATTATGCGCAGGACAGCTGCGTCGAGCTCGACATCAAGAGCGTGGCGTTCGGGGCAGGTGTTCCGGGCCTCAACGACTCGGCCGCAGCAATTGCGATCGACACCCGGCATCGCGGCTATGCCGAGCGGCTACCGCGCGAACCCGGCGAACTGTGGGATGCGTTGGTCGGGTTCAGCGGAGATGACCGCGAGAGCTTGCTCGCCCACTGCATCGCCCACGGGGTTAATGCGGTCCATGAGGCCTACAACCGGCGGCCACGCGCTCTCGCGCACGCCGATCGGCTCGCGGCAGCGGTCAATCTCGATATGGCGCAGGCATGGACCCCCAGGGCCGAGAACTTCATCGGCCGGGTGACCAAGGCGCGGATCGTCGAAGCGGTTCGCGAGGTGCGTGGCGACGCGGCTGCCGACCGGCTGATCGGCATGAAGAAGCCCGACATGGTCGCGGCCGCCGAGGTCCAGCTCGCCGGCACCGGCTGGCTGCCCGAGCCGCTGCGGACGCCGGGCCGGTCGTTCGTGCCGGTCGGAGGCGAGACGCCCGTCACCGAGACTGGGCTGACCGAACCCGTCGAAACCACCGCCGTCGAGCAGGTCGACGGAACGACGGCAGGCGACGGCGAACAGGCCATCGCCGAAGACGATTCCTTCGTCGACTATAACGACGTCGCGCAGGCCCCCCACGCGATCGCGGCCGAGTAGCCCCCCCGACTCGCCGCACACTCGGGCCCGTCGGAAACGGCGGGCCCATTTTTCTTGAAAGGCACGAGATGCCGAACTCCGCATCCGACCTTGCACACCGTCTCGCCGAGAACGCCGAGGCGGTGTGTCGGCACTATCTTCCGAACGGCAAGCGCGCCGGCCGTTATTGGCTGATCGGCGACGTCGACAACACACCGGGACGCAGCCTCTACGTGAGGCTGATCGGTACCGGCACCGGTCGCGACGCGGCCGGTAAATGGACCGATGCGGCGACCGGCGAGCACGGCGACCTGCTCGACCTGATCGCCGGCCGCCAACGGCTGGCGACGCTTGGCGACACCCTCGACGAAGCACGGCGCTTCCTCAGCCTGCCGTCGTCCGAGCGGTTCGAAAACCGCCGTCGCGAACCTGCGCCGACAGGTTCGCCCGAAGCCGCGCGCCGCCTATTTGCCATGTCCAAGCCAATCGCGGGCACACTGGCCGAGACCTACATGCGCAACCGGGGCATCGCCCATGCGCGGAAGATCAGCCTGCGCTTCCATCCGCGCTGCTACTACCGCGCCGACGCCGACGACCAAGAGGATGTCCCGACGTCGTGGCCGGCATTGATCGCCGCAGTGACCGACCTCGACGGCACGGTCACCGGGGTTCACCGGACGTGGCTCGATCCATCGGGGCGGAGCAAGGCACCGGTCGCTACCCCACGTCGTGCAATGGGCCATCTCCTCGGCAACGGCGTGCGCTTCGGTCGTGTCGACGACAACATGGTTGCCGGCGAAGGCATCGAGACGGTGCTGTCGCTAGCGCAGGTTTTGCCAGCCTTACCAAGCATCGCTGCACTGTCCGCCAATCACCTCGCCGCGCTCGCGCTGCCGCCAACACTGCGCCGTCTCTATATCGGCCGCGACAACGATCCCGCCGGGGATCACGCGACCCACGCCCTGACCGAACGCGCGCAGGCCGCCGGGATCGAGGTGCTGACGCTGACGCCACGACTCGACGATTTCAACGACGATCTGCAGCAGGACGGCATCGATGCCATCGCCGCCATGGTGCGCGTTCAGCTGGCTCCGGAAGACGTGGCACGGTTCCTGGCCCCTGAAGCCGATCATCGCGATGTTGCGGAGTTCCGGCGGATTGGCTCCGGCTCATGACGCCGATCGACGTCTGCCACCGCGCTGAGCGGATCGCGCCCACGGCCTTCTGAGAGGGCGATCGGACCGGAAGCGGTCCGGGCAGGCAACGGCTGCGGCTGCGGCTGCGACTATTTTCCCCTGCGCGCAGAAGGCGCGCATTCCTCGCGCGGCAAAATAGTCGCAGCCTTCGCCGTCCTCCGCTTGCGCTGCGGCCGCGCGGGGCTGTCGCCCTCGGCGGTGCCGGCCCGGTCCGCCTCCGGTCTTCGTCGCTAAGCGAAGGCCGCGATGGGCGCGGCTGCCGCTCACGGAGGCAGACGCCATGACAACCGACGACGAACCAGTCCACGCCGAATCCCCGACCGCTTCGCTCCTCGCCGAGCTCCAGCTCTACGGCCACCGCCCGTTCCAGGACGAGCCAGACGCCCGACCGCTCCCCGAAGATCGCATCGTTCGCGGCGCGCTCGCCGACATCTTCGACGCGCTGGTGTCGACCCTGCTCGAAACCCGCCTCGAGCCCGACCTCGAGGAACTGCTCTGGGGTACGGTCAACCTGTTCCACCGCACCGTGACGCAGATCGAACGCGAACTCGATACCAACGAAGCCGCGCAGAAGCGCAGCCAGCACGACCAGAACGGGTCCGAGATCGCCTCGGTCGAACTCGAAAAGCTGCTCGTCGAAGGACTGACGCTGATCGAACGGCGCAACGTGTTCGAAGCCATGCGCGACGGCGCGGCCGAACTGTTCGAGGTCCACACCGGATCGCCATGGCGGCTCCGCCGCGGCTCACTGGTCAGCTACCGGTCGCTGACCGCCGCGGTCATCGACAGCCGCGACTTCCTCGCCGCCCGGCGGCGCGCGCAGACCGAGGTCATGCTGCCCGCAGGTCCGAAGATTGCATTCACCGGCGGGACCGAAGTCACCGATCATAAGCTGATCTGGGACACGCTCGACAAGGTCCACGCCAAGCATCCGGGCATGGTGCTGCTCCACGGTGGTAGCCCCAAAGGCGCCGAGCTCATCGCCGCCAAATGGGCCGACAAGCGCAAGGTCGCGCAGATCGCGTTCAAGCCCGACTGGACGCGCCACGCCAAGGCAGCCCCGTTCAAGCGCAACGATGCGATGCTCGACATCCTGCCGATCGGCGTCGTCGTGTTTCCCGGCACCGGCATCCAGGACAACCTCGCCGACAAGGCGCGCAAGCTCGGCATCCCGCTGTTCGACTTCCGGCCGAAGCGCCGCGGCGGATGAGCGCCGCGGCGCCCACAAACTCAAGAACGACGAACGCTCGGCCAGCGTGCCGTACGCTTCCCGCGGCGACCAGATCGGAGCGGCGACCTCACCTAGCCGCACATTTCCATAACGCGCCGGATTCCCTCCGGCGCTCGATTTTGCTATGATCGATCTCGCGCTGTGGCGGCAGGTGGAAGCGCGTCCGATCATCTTTGAAAAGGACGCACGCCCATGCTCGTTACCCTGCCGCTGGCGCTGATCGGCGTCGGCTATCTGATCTACCTCCTGTTCGGGGCCGCGACCTACGCGCTGCCACTGATCGCTGCTCTCAGCGCCGGGTTCGCTGCGGCGCACGGCGGCGCGTCGAGCATCGGCGCACTGCTCCTCGGCGTCGCCATCTTCATGCTGGTGATCGCCGTCGGCCGTATGGCGACGTTGCTCCTGCCGTCGCATCATGCCCGCATGACAATCATGCTGCTGTTTGCCGTGCCGGCCGCAATCATTGGATATCAGGTCGCATCCGCGCTGCTGCACCTCGGTGGCATCGGCGGATGGGGCGTTGCCATTGCCGCGATTGCCGCGCTCGCGACTGCAGCGTTGGCCGCAAAGCGGCAAGTCGCCCCGCGCGTCTGATCGGCCCGCAAGAGCAAAACGCCGTCGCCTTTCGCGGGCGGCGAACGCTTCGCTCGGCTTCCCAAGCCGGCCCAGGCACTGCGGACCGTCATCATTGCGCCGCAGGGCGGCGACCGAAGCTGGGTTCGACCATTTCGCTGCCGAACAGGCAGGTTGTGTCGGAGCTGTAATCTCGCGGGTGGGCTGAACCCGAAGCGCCGTCCCTCGGCCTGGTCCAGCTACCGCCAGCCGCCACGAGTCGCCACCCGGTCAGCGGCTGACCATCGTCGGAGATTGATCGGGGACGAAGTGGCCATCCGGCCTGAACGCCGTCGTTGCTATCCCCTTCTGCACTGCGCCCGTCGTTCCCCTCGAAGCGCCGAGCGCCGCCACCATCTCCGTTTGCGCATGCCGAACCCGCGTCCACACGGCCTCTCGATGGGCTTTGATGACCGGGGCCGGCTGCGCCTCGACCGCCTGAACCGCAACGGCGCGCCGGAGCTATTTTCCCCTGGGCTTTGCCCATTCCTCGCGAGGCAAAATAGCCCCTGCTTGCCGTCCTCCGCTTTGCTCCGGGCCTACGGCTGCGGCGGCGGATCGCCCCGGTCTTCGGGCAGCCATCGAGGCCGCGGTGGTCGCGGGCTCGATCACACAAGCAAGGAGATACGACATGGCGACCATCGGCACCTTCAAGAAGACCGCCACGAACGAGTATTCGGGCGAAATCGTCACTCTTAGCGTCCAGGCCCGGAACGTCCGCATCGTCCCCGAAGCCAACCGCGCCAACGACAACACGCCGTCGCACCGGGTGATGGTCGGCCGCGCCGAGATTGGCGCTGCCTGGACCAAGAAGTCGAACGAGGGCCGCGACTATCTCGGGCTTAAACTCGACGACCCGAGCTTCACCGCTCCGATCTACGCCAACCTGTTCGACGACGAGGAAGGCGAGACGTTCAGCCTGATCTGGTCGCGTCCGACCCGCCGCAACGACTGACGGCCGACGACGAGCCCCGCCCGGACAACCGGGCGGGGCTTTTCGCATGTTAGCTGGGCCGCAACAGGTGTGAACGCTCCACCTATCCGAGAAAAGCTCCGTATTATAATAACATAAGAGCTGGCCGACTTGGCTGGCGCGTTGCGCACTGGCATTGTGCAGCGTGACGGGGCGCCTCTTGTGTGGAGTATCTGGAGATGCCGGGTTATCACAACCTTCGTCTTCCGCCGCAGTACCGGGCCATGCTCGACCTCGACGCGTCGGGCTTCGCCTGGGAATGGCTGCGGCGCAATCCCGCGTTCCGCGCGCTCTGGGCGGGTGCCGGTGCCGCCGCGCACCGCGCGTCGGCGCGGGCGGCGGTCGCCGCGCGCCGCACTTTGAACAACGTTACCGAGATTGGCCGGCATCCGCTGGCGGAAAGGACGGCCTCCTGGGGCCTGTCGTTTCGCTGCTCATCCTGACACGACCGCGACCGACCATCCGCTGCTCGGCTGGCTGCCCGAAGTCCGCGCCGACACTATCTGCCTCGTTCGTCGGCTGCTTTGGGCGCCCGCGGCCGCGGGACTTCGCTTCGAGCCGGAGCGCTGGGGGCCAGGGGTGTTCCGTCTGGCCGCTTCCGGCGGCAGTCACCTGCTCGTCCGGCGCCACGGCGCACCCGAACTGGCGTTCTGGTTGCCGGGCGGGCTCGCTCCCCGAGTCGGTGAGCCGTTCGGTTTTTGCTTGCACGCCGACGCCCGTCATACCGACCACATCCGCGCAGCGCAGCGGATCGCGCGCGGCCTTGGGCGCGACCTTGCTCGTCGGTCGACCCCGTTTCGTGACACATCTCGCCAATCGGCGATGCTATACGTTTATGACGCCGTCCAAGCCGGTGCGGGCTTGCGCGCCATCGGTGACGCTTTGCTCGACCGAATGCCTGCTCAATGGCGGAGCAGCTCGGAACGGTCGGACCTGCGCCGCCTCGCCGAGGGTGGCGAGAAACTGGTCGCAGGAGGTTACCGCTCGCTCCTTAACCCAGCGCTGCGATGTGCCGACGATAGCTGAGAGGCTACGAGCGCGCCCGGTCGACCAGGCGTTTGCGCTCGGCCTCGGTCGCGCGGTTCCACTCGGACAAGGCCACACCGGGCGGCGGTGGCCGCAAGCCGGGCCGCAGCCGTTCCTCGACGACCGCCAGCGTTGGCGGCTTGCGCTGGCGGCGCACGGCGTAGCCGTAGAAGTCGGCATCGAGCTTGACGTCCTTCGACCCGCATTTGCGGCAGCGGAAGCGGCGGTGGGCGTCCCACCAGTCGGTCGACCAGCGGCGGCGGCTGAAGACGTCGAGCGCGCGGCCGATCGCGACGGTTCGGTCATGACCGCAGGCACGGCACTGGATGACGAGGTCCGCGCCCTTGCGGCTCAAATCCTCCAGCCATCGGACAACGCCTGCCATTCGCCCCGACTAGAACGCGCGCTTCACGCGGACAAGAACGGGACGTGAACAAACTTGTGGATTACGTGTATAAGTGGCATGCGCGGGTGTACCGACGCCGTCCGCTCGACGCGGCCATGCGCGACGATGGAGCAGATGGCTGACCGGCGACTTCGCCGCCGTCTGCGCGATGTCGGACGCCTATCCCGACGACGAGATGCGGATCATTCCCGACTGACGACGATGACGACCCGCAAGATCATCCACATCGACATGGACGCGTTCTACGCGAGCGTCGAACAGCGCGATGATCCGTCGCTGCGTGGCAGGCCCGTCGCGGTCGGCAGCGCCCAGGCGCGCGGCGTCGTCGCCGCGGCGAGCTACGAGGCGAGGGTCTTCGGCGTCCGCTCGGCGATGGCATCGGTGACGGCACTACGAAGATGTCCGTCGCTGGTCTTCGTGCCGCCGCGGTTCGACGTCTATCGCGCGGTCTCGGAACAGATCCGCGCGATCTTCGCCGACTATACCGACCTGATCGAACCGCTGTCGCTCGACGAAGCCTATCTCGACGTTACCGACGACGCGCGTGGCATCGGCTCCGCGACCGCCATCGCGGCCGAGATTCGCGCCCGCATCCGCGAGGCCACCGGGCTGACCGCATCGGCCGGCATCAGCTACAACAAGTTCATCGCCAAGCTCGCGTCTGACCACAACAAGCCCGACGGGCTGTGCGTGATCAAGCCGGCGCAGGGACCGGCGTTCGTCGCCGCACTGCCGGTCAAGCGCTTCCACGGCGTCGGCCCAGTGACCGCCGCGAAGATGGCGAGCCTCGGCATCGTCACCGGGGCCGACCTGCGCGACTTCGGCCTCGACGCCCTGTTGCGGCACTTCGGCAGCAGCGCAAGCTACTTCCATCGCGCTGCGCACGGCGAAGACGATCGCCCGGTCCGTCCTGATCGGCCGCTCAAGTCGGTCGGGGCCGAGCGGACGTTCGACCGCGACCTGATGGAGCAAGCCGACCTGATGGCGGCGCTGGAGCCCGTGATCGACGCGACGTGGCGGCGGATCGAGCGCGCTGGCGTTGCTGGCCGCACCCTGACGCTCAAGGTCAAGTTCGCCGACTTCAGCATCATCAGTCGGGCGCAGACGCGCGCAGTGCCGCTTACCAGTATAGGCGACGTCGCCGAGACTGGCAGGGCGATCTTGCTTCGCCTACTGCCCGTCGCGATCGGTGTGCGTCTGCTCGGTCTGACGTTGTCAGGATTCAACCCCGACCCAGACAGCGAGCCGAAACAGCCGGCTTTTAGTTTGTAGCCCGACCGCCCGCCGGCATCCGTTCGCTGGCGGCGTCGCGATTGGCAACGCCATGGGCAGACCGGTTCTGCTCCGCCCAGTTGCTCTACTCTGAGGAAGAATTGCTCGCTCAGGATTGCCGAGTCTGGGCGGCGGGCCGGCGAACCGTCAAGGACGGCAGGGTCCCACCATTTTCATCGGCGACACCGGCGCTCGGTGAACAACCTTGAACGTGCCCGCATCGCCGAAGAAAATCGTTGCCCCTACCGCCGCTGACGCGGCCGCTGGCGCGGTCCCTGACCGTCCGCCGTCCCGCCGCCCCGGCCCTCCGCATCGGCGCTCCGCCGATTGGGAGACAGACGATGAACGCGGTCATCTACGAAGCTGAGTATGACGGGCTCAACCGACGCCTCGACACGATCGACCGGACGCTGGCCTGGCTCGAGGCCAAGGGCCGCCGCTGGTCCGGCGCCGCCCGCCGGCTGGCGGCCGAAAAGACCGACTTGCTGCGGCGGCAGCTGCAGATCGAGGATCTGACTGGCTACGACGACCTCGACTGAAGGGGCCCCCGCGCCCCTTTTTTACTCGCGGGCGCGTGCCCCGCTTAGCGGTCCCACGTCGCCGCCGCGACCCGCGGGTCGCGCGCGAACGCGTCGCGACCGAATAGCAGATCGCGCGCGGGCTGCTCGCGACGCGCGTAGACCCCGGCGGCCGACAGCTTCATCCGCCAGCTGCACTGTTCGCTGGGCTCGCGGGTCGCGAACGCCGCGCAGCCGAGCAGGGTCAGGTTGGTGCCTTCGCTTGGATCGCGCGCCGACTTCGACCGGATCGCCAGGGCACCCATCGTGCGCGCCTCATCGGCGACGGCGTGGCAAGGCCCGTAATCGGTCGGATCGCGCCAGTCGGCGTCGCGAGCCGCATACGGCGCGCGCGTCAGGTCGAGGCAGCGAACGACGTCGTACCCGGCAGCAAAGGCGGTCAGTTCGAGCGGGTTCGATGGCCACGGGGTGCCGGGGCTTTCGAGAAAGAACAGCAGCCGCCAGAAGGCGATCTCGGCGACCGCCGTGTCGACCAGCTCTGCAGCGTAGAACACCGGCGGCGTCGCGCCGGCCCGGCGGAAGCGCGAGTCGGCTCGCGCCTCGTAACGGAACGGCGTGAACAGCAGATAATGGAGGCCCGCGCATTCCGCAGGCACGGGCGGCTTAGAGGCATCGAGCAGCTCCTCGAGCGTGTGCTGCTCGTCGGCATCGTCGATCAGCTTCATCGTCGAGACGCGGTGCTGTGCCTCGACCATTCGCCAGATCGTGCCGGCCCGCGGGCCGGGATTGGCCAAGTCAGACAAGTGCGCGCCGGGCGTCCAGATAGGCGAGCGTCGCGGTCAGGCCGGTGACCGTCTTGAGGCTATCGATCGGCTTGCCGCCGAGCGCGGTGTTCGCCTGGCGCAGCCATGTCGCCGCGACCGCTTCCTCGCCGCCGACGATCGCATCAAGCGAGCGGAATACCCGGACGAACAATGTCGCCAGTTCGAGCGTCTTGCCGGTCACCGGGAGTTGGCCTCCGGCGGCGACGCGGCTGACAACGGCCGGCGAGACGCCGATGATCGCCGCCAGTTCCGACTGACGGATGCGGAGCAGTCCGGCGGCGCGGACCGCTGCCTTCGACAGTACGCTGGCTGCAGTTGCCGGGACAATGTGCGCGTGGGCGGTTGCCATATCGATAACCTCTTCCGCACAATATACGGCGTTTTGTTGCTGTAGCAAGACTTGGCTCCAGCTGCGACAGCGATCAACCCCTGTGGTCGAACTTGGCCCATCGCCGATCCGGCCACCCGCGCGCGCAGTTCAGCGCCGATGATCGCCTCTGTCGCGCGACTCCATGCCGGGGTCGCGGACAAACTGGAGGAGAGGATCATGCCCGATATCATCAAGGATACGCGGTATCTGCGCACCAAGGAGGCGGCGCATTATGTCGGCCTGTCGGCGCGAACGCTCGAGAAGCACCGCACCTTCGGTACCGGTCCGAGCTACAAGAAGATCGGCGGCCGCGTCATCTACACGCTCGAGGAGCTGCGGACCTGGGCCGACCGCGGCAGCTGCGCGTCGACCTCCGATCCCAACAATGGGAACGTCTCGCCGCCGGTCAGGCGCAGCGGTTCGCACGAAAGCGCCACGGGTCATCGCTGATGTCGGAACCCGTTTCCGCCGTCGGCGCTCCCCGAGTTCGGACGGTTGCCCTACCGGCGCACGGCGCGCGGCCGCGCCGCCGGTGGGGCACGGTGCTAGGCACAGGTGCAGGGCTTGGCTTGCTGCTCGCGCCGGCGGTCGTCGCTTCCCGGCTGCGCCTCGTCTGGAACGTCAGTGCGAGCGTCCCGGTCGGGCTCTACCGGCTGGTGCCGGTGACGATCCTGCGCGTCGGCGATCTGGTCGCGGTGCGACCTTCGCCGACGCTGGCGCGCTACATGGCATCTCGCCGCTATGTCGAAGCGAGCGCACTGCTGGTCAAGCCGGTCGCCGCCGTCGCGGGCCAGCGCGTCTGCCGCTCGGGCGCGATCGTCACGCTCGACGGCGCGACGGTCGCGACGGCGCTTGTCGCCGATCGCATGCGACGCCCGCTGCCGGTCTGGACGGGATGCCGTCGCCTACGACGCGGCGAGGTCTTCCTGCTGGTGCCCGGCGTTCCAGCGTCGTTCGACGGTCGCTATTTTGGTCCGGTCGCCACGACGGCAATAGTCGGCCGCGCCGTGCCGCTATGGACGCGGCCATGAAGCAGCGATGGTGTGTGGTACTCGCCGCGCTCCGCGTCGCCGCTGGCGTGCCGACTTCGGCGAACACAGTCCCAGCGGCACACCCGGCGAGCGTCTGCAGCGACCATGCGGCAGAAGCCGCCGCGCGATCCGGCCTCGGGGTCGATGTCATCGTACGCGTGATGCGGGCCGAGAGCGGCGGCGACGCCCGTGCGGTTTCATCGAAAGGCGCGATCGGCTGCATGCAGATCATGCCGCCGACATGGGGCGATCTCACCGCCCGCTATGCTCTCGGCACCGATCCGTTCGATGCGCGCCTTAACATGATCGGCGGCGCACTGTACCTTGCCAAACTGACGCGGCAGTTCGGGCCAGCAGGGGCCTATGCCGCCTATAATGCCGGACCGGCGCGGTACATCCGCTATGCGGCGGGCGGCGCTCTGCTCCCCGCGGAGACCGTCGCCTACGTCCGGCGACTTCGGGGTGACGCCGCGCTGGGCTCGCCGGCACCGGTACGGGTGCGGTGGCAAGCGGCGTCCCTGTTCCTCGCTTCCGTCGGCAGCGCTGAAACCGACGGTAGCCATATTGCGCCGCACCCGGCGGTGGTGGCACGCGTCGGAGCAGTTGATCAGGCACCGCAGGCTTCCGCGTCCCGCGCGAAAACTTCCGAGACGCTGTTCCCGCTGTCACGCAATGAGTCGCTC
Source organism: uncultured Sphingomonadaceae bacterium (assembly GCA_964250105.1). Classification (GTDB taxonomy): domain Bacteria; phylum Pseudomonadota; class Alphaproteobacteria; order Sphingomonadales; family Sphingomonadaceae; genus Polymorphobacter_B. The sequence continues at coordinate 13,640 of CAXUEV010000006.1, read as the reverse complement.
CCGCGGGTGCATTGAAGCCTTCGCCACATGCCCTGCCAGCGCATTGCACAGCAAGAGGGCATGCCATTGCGCTATTAATCATTGTCGTCCCGCACGATCTGCCGCCTCGCTTGGCGCGCCGTTTCGGCGGCGTGCTCGGCTTCGGCGGCAAAGGCGCGTGCGCCGCGTCGCTTGAACAGTGTCCTGGCATGCGCGCCTTCGTCACCGCGCATGCGGAAAGCAGCATCGAGAAACACTCCGTACAGCATAGCGCGATCGTCGTCGGTGAGCGCGACGAGTCCCGCTTTTTGCACTAGGCCGCCGAGCTCGATCAGGTGCCGGGTGCGTTCGCGCCGTGCCACGACCCATGCCCTCGTATCCGCGCGTGCCCGAGCCGCATCAAGCCGGTTCCGTTCGACTTTCAGCCGCTTGGCTGTCCTCGCTGCTGCCATGAGCACGGCGCGAGGATCGCCGGGCTGTCGCGCGAAAGAACGCCGCGCCGGCCGAGCTCCATGCGCCGGTGATGCCCTTGTCCTTTTCCACCACCGCCGCGAGCAGGGCACCGGCGAGCAGATCAGGCTCAAGCGCATCAGCTCCGGTCGCCTCGATCAGCTCGCCAAACTGCTGGATTTTGCGCGAGCGAAGCAGCTTGGCCCGGTCGGTCAACGCCTTCAATTCCGTATCGAAATCGCGTACCTTGCGCATCGTCCGGGCTCCAGTGCTGCGGGTTGATGCGACCAAGCTGGGTTGCTCCGACCAATCAGCCAAGGCCGTCTGAGGCCCTTTCCGCCCTCACAATCTCGAATGCGTACTTCAGCGCATGAGAGCGCGCTTATACGTCGTACCGACGTCGCGGGGCGTGGGCGTAATCTCGGCCCTGTCATGGCGATCTACCATTTCTCGGCAAAGGTCATCGGCCGCGGCGCCGGCTCGAGCGCGGTAGCGAGTGCCGCGTACCGCTCGGCGTCGCGGCTTCATGACGAGCGTCTCGACCGTCATCACGACTTTTCGAACAAGACCGGCGTCGTCCACTCCGAGGTGATGCTGCCCGCCGGTGCACCCGAGCAGCTGCGCGACCGACAGGTGCTTTGGAACGAGGTCGAAGCGACCGAGAAGCGCCGCGACGCGCAGCTCGCCCGCGAGGTCGAGTTCGCCATCCCGCGCGAGCTGACCAAGGAGCAGGGCGTCGCGCTCGCCCGCGAGTTCGTGGCGAAGGAGTTCGTGTCCCGCGGCATGGTCGCCGACCTCAACGTGCACTGGGACATCGGCAGCGATGGTCAGGCGAAGCCGCACGCGCATGTCATGCTGACGATGCGCGAGGTGGGCCCCGACGGCTTCGGCGCGAAGCAGCGCGACTGGAACGCGACGGCGCTGCTGCAGAACTGGCGCGAGCAGTGGGCGACCCACGTCAACGACCGGCTGCAAGCACTCGGCATCGAAGCGCGCATCGACCACCGCAGCTACGAGGCGCAGGGCATCGGCCTCGAGCCACAGCACAAGATCGGCGCAGCCGGCGCACGTCGGCTCGAGCGCGGCGAGGATACCGAGCGCGCCGACGAACATCGCGCTATCGCCAACAGCAACGGGGCGAAGATCCTTGCCAACCCCGAGGTCGGCCTCGACGCGCTGACGCGAATCCAGGCGACGTTCACGGCCCGTGATCTGGCGATGTTCGCGCACCGCCATTCCGAGGGGAAGGAACAGTTCGACCGGGTGTTGGCCGCCCTGCGCGGGTCGGACGCGCTGCTTGCACTCGGCCGCGACGGACAAGGGAACGAGCGGTTCACCACCGTCAGCATGCGTGGTGCCGAAGAGGCGATGGTGCGCAATGCCGATGCGCTCGCGCGCACACGGCATGCGGTCGCCAGCGTCTGGGTCGAGCGCGGCGTGCGCGCCGCCGCCGCACGCGGGCTGATGCTCGGCAGCGAGCAGCGCCGCGCGCTCGAGCATGTCATCAGGGCAGCCGGCCTCAGCCTCGTCGTCGGCTATGCGGGTGCGGGCAAGTCGGCGATGCTCGGTGTTGCGCGGAAAGCATGGGAAGCGGCGGGGTATATCGTCCGCGGTGCGGCGCTGTCGGGGATCGCCGCCGAGAACTTGGAGGGTGGGTCTGGGATCGCGTCGCGCACCATCGCCAGCCTCGAACATAGCTGGGCGCGCGACCGTGAACGGCTGACGTCGCGCGATGTGCTCGTCGTCGACGAGGCGGGGATGATCGGTACGCGCCAGCTCGGCCGGGTGCTCGCCGAAGCGGCGCACGGCGGGGCCAAGGTCGTCCTCGTCGGCGATGTCCAGCAGTTGCAGGCGATCGAGGCCGGGGCGGCGTTCCGCCTGCTCGCCGAGCGCCACGGAGCCGCCGAGATCGCCGAGGTCCGCCGGCAGACCGCGCAGTGGATGCGCGACGCGACTCGCGCGTTCGCCACCGGCCGCACCGGTGAGGCGATCGCCGCCTATGCAAAAGCCGGCATGGTCCACTCGGCCGGGACTCGCGACGCGGCGCGCGCGGCGCTAATCGAGCGCTGGGACACCGAGCGACAGGTCGAACCGGCGCAGTCGCGCATCATCCTCACCCACACCAACACGGAGGTTGCGATGCTTAACCAGGCTGCTCGTCAGAAGCTTGCCGAGCGCGGCGAACTCGGAGCGGACGTTCCAGTGCAGACCGAACGCGGCGCGCGCCAGTTTGCCGAGAACGACCGCATCCTGTTCCTGCAGAACGAGCGCGGCCTCGGGGTCAAGAACGGCAGCCTCGGCACGGTCGAAGCCGCCAGCCGCGACAGCCTCGCCGTCCGCCTCGATGACGGCCGGCAGGTCAAGGTCGATCTCAAGACCTACGCCCATGTCGATCACGGCTATGCCGCGACCGTCCACAAGACGCAGGGCATGACGGTCGATCGGACCCATGTGCTCGCGACCCCCGGGCTCGACGCACACTCAACCTACGTCGCCCTCTCGCGTCACCGCGCCGGCACCGCGCTTCACTACGGCCGCGACGACTTTGCCGACGAGAGCCAGCTTCGCCGCACGCTGTCGCGCGAGCACCCGAAGGATATGGCGATGGACTATGAGCCAGCCGCACGCGCACCCGCGCGGGTCGTGTCGCCAGTCGCGTCGCCTGCGCCGAGCCGCGCAGCCAACAGCACTTCGGGCACCGGCGCCGCCGGACCGGCAGCGGACCCCGACCGTGCCAGCGCGCTCCGCACCATGATCGCCGCGCGGCTCAATGCGCCGCGACACACGCCCGAGTCGATGCGTCAGGCGATGGCAGCCGCAAAGGCTGCACCAGCGGCCGAGCGCGATAACGATTATGGTGCGGAGCGGTAGCGATGGCCGATGATGCCGGCCTCGTGCCACCGCGCGGCGGTCGGAGCGATGAACCGATCGCCCAGCTAATCGCGCTCGTGCTGGCCGTAGTAGCAATCTGGGCGTGCTGGCCAGCGGTGCGGCTGGAGATACCGGCGGGCGACCGGTTCGCGATGATCGATCTCTTGCGCGAGCACTGGGCCCACCGTCAGTTGTTCGAGCCGTGGTTCGACCAGCGCTGGGCGTGGCTCGCCGCCAGATCTTATCACCTGTGGTTCGCGCTTGCCGCGCTCCCCGGCGTTATCGCGGTCGGTTCGGTTCAGGCTTTCGATCGGCGGACCGCGTCGCCGCTCCTCGCGGCACCTGCCGGTTGGCTTGCCGGGGCGGGGCTCGGCTATCTGCTCTATCGCAGCTTCTCCGCCGACAGCTGGCCGCTCGCCGTGATGATGCCGGCGACGTTCGCGTTCCTCGGCGGCGGCGTCGCCGCGCGACTGGCGGCACCATCGCGCCGGGTCACGCTTTTGCGCGGGACGCGGCTCCGCGCGTTCACCGGCGGCCGCGGGGGCCGATTGCGGGCGCGCCTGACCGGCGGTGTCGCGCTGGCCGGCCTGCCGCTATCGCGCGAAGACGAGACCATGCACGTCGCGGTGATCGGCGCGACGGGATCGGGCAAGTCGACCGCACTTCGCGCGCTGATGGCCGATGCGCTTCGCCGCGGCGACCGCCAGGTGGTCGCCGATCCTGAAGGCGCTGCGATGAGCGCGTTTTTTGCCGCCGGTGATATCATCCTCAATCCGTTCGACCGTCGCTGCGCCCGCTGGGACCTGTTGGCGGAGATCGAGCGGCCGAGCGATTACGCCTTCCTTGCCCAGTCGCTCCTCCCGCATCTGGGGATCGGCGAGCACGACCAGTGGATCACCTATGCCCAGCAGTTGCTGGCCGCTACCCTCGAAAACTGGGTCAACTCGCGATTGGGGTCGTCGAGCGAGTTCATCACGACGCTCGCCACCGCTACCGTCGACGAGCTGAAGGCCCTATGTGCCGACACCCCGGCGGCGCGGTACTTCGAGAAAGGCGGTGAGCGCATGCTCGCGAGCATCCTCGGCACGCTCGCGCCGGCGATCGGCCACCTCCGGCTGATCGCCCGGGTAGAAGGCGAGCCGTTCTCAATCAGGCAGTGGGTCCGCGCGTCGAACGGCTCGCTATGGATGCCGTACGCCGCCAACCAGACGGCGGCATTGCGTGGGCTAGTATCGTGCTGGATGAACATCGCCATTCTCGAGACGCTGTCGCTTGTCCCCTCGCGCGAGCGGCGCATCTGGTTCCACGTCGATGAGCTTGATGCGCTTGGCCGGATCGAAGGCCTGAAAGATGCCCAGGCGCGGCTGCGGAAGTTTGGTGGCTGTGTCGCGATCGGGTTCCAGTCTTTCGCCCAAGTCAAGAGCGTCTACGGCGAAGGTGCCCACACCATCATCGAGAACTGCGGCAACCTGCTGCTGCTCCGCGCGGGCGCGAGCGACGGTGGGGGTACCGCCAAACTCGCTTCGGACCTGATCGGCAATCGCGAGGTCGAGCGCGACGACATAAGTCGCTCGCAGACGCGCGGTCGCTACATTTCGCGGTCTACATCGACGCAGACACGACGCGCGGTCGAAGATACCGCGTTAGCCAGCGAGATCATGCAACTGCCGAACTGCGAGGGATACTGCAAGCGGGCGACGCGACCACGGTGGACAAAGGCGCGATTTACGTACGTCGATTACGTCCGTAGGGTTCCGTCGTTTATGTCACTCGAGAGTCGAGACTCATTCATAGCCAGAAGGCGATAGCTGCGGCGAGCGCGACGGCGGACAGGTAGTTGCGGGTGCGTTTGTCGTAGCGGGTGGCGACGCGGCGGAAGTCCTTAAGGCGGCAGAACATCGCCTCGACGCGCCAGCGGTCCTTGTAGCGTTTTTCGTAGTAGATTGGGCGCTTGCGGTTGCGGCAGCCGGGGATGACGGGGATCGTGCCCTGGTCGCGCAAGGTGGCCGGGAGCCGGTTGGCGTCGTAGCCGCGATCGGCGATCAGCCGCTTCATGCCGGCGGTCTCGCCGACGAGCAGGTCGGCACCCTTGATGTTGTCCGACGTGCGACCCGGCGTCAGGACGAGGCGGAGCGGCCCGCCAAGAAGGTCGACGAGGGCATGGATCTTCGTCGTCCGACCGCCGCGCGAGATGCCAATGGCCTGGGCGCGAGCCCCCCTTTATGGATGGCCCGCCGCTTAAGCGAGAGGCCGTTGTAAACTGACGGCTGCTTTGATGAGGAAGGAGCGGAACAATGCACATCGCGGTTCTGGGTGTCGATCTTGGCAAGAACAGCTGCAGTGTCTTCGGGCTGGACGAGGCCGGCAAGGTCGTGGTCCGGCGACGGATGCAGCGTGCGACGGTGATCGCCTTCGCCGCAAAACTCGACGGGTGCATCGTCGCGATGGAGGCGTGCTGCGGCGCGCACCACATGGGCCGGGCGCTGGCGGCGCAGGGTCATACGGTGCGGCTGATGTCGCTGGAGTATGTCCGTCCCTACGTCAAGGCGCAGAAGAACGACGACCGCGACGCCGAGGCGATCGCGGAAGCGGCAACCCGGCCGACGATGCGTTTCGTCGAACTCAAGCGCGAGGAGCAGCTCGACATGCTGACGCTGCACCGCGTCCGCGACCAACTGGTGGGCGAGCGTACATCGCTGATGAACCAGATCAGGAGCCTGCTCCTCGAGCGGGGCCACATCGTGCCGCAGGGCCGCGCCAAACTGGCAGTACGCCTCGGCGAGTTGCTCGCCGATCCCGAAGCGCTCAGCCAGCGCATCCGCGACCTGGTCGGCGACATGCGCGACCGCTGGCTGGCGCTCGATGCGCGGATCGGTGCTTTCGACGCCGAGTTCACCGAGCATGCCCGCCGCGACGATCACGCCCGCCGGTTGCTGACCATTCCCGGCATCGGCGCGCTGAACGCAACGGCGCTGGTCGCGGCGGTCGGCGACGCACGGACCTTCGCGCGGGGTCGCGATCTTGCCGCTTGGCTTGGCCTCGTCCCGCGACAGGCGACAACCGGCGGCAAGCCTCGCTTGCTCGGCATCACCAAGCGCGGCAGCAGGTATCTGCGCAAGACGTTGATCCAGAGTGCGCGGGCTGCGATGCCGACGCTCAGGAAAAGCGACACACGGCTGGGTGCATGGCGCGCGCTGCTGTCGCGCTCCCATCCCAACACGGCCGTCGTGGCGCTCGCCGCTAAGCTGGCGCGCATCGTCTGGGCGTTGCTGCGCCATCAGCGGACCTACGAGGCCGCTGCCGTGGCGGCGTAAACGAGATCGGCCAGTGCACCGTGCACCGTGCACCGGCTGGATGATGTCTGCGGGTGGTGAGAGGAAGATGGCCTGACAGTCGACCGGTGTCCTGGAACCCTATGGCTCAAAATGGCGCATCGACGCCGGCCCCTTTATGAGGACCAGGACGCGCGGATCTCCATCTTGGCCAATGGCATCGCCAAAAAAAGGCCGGATACGTTTTCGCAGACTGCTCGGATCATCAGACACAAACCACTTGCCGACGGGGCGGGCCATACGTTTGCGCCGTCGGAACACCGGTGCGCTTTGACGTAGCTGCTGTTGATCTGCGCCGTCTCGGCGATCCAGCCCACATCGGTCAGCGCGGATAGGATGCGGCCCCAGACACCGCGACGGCTCCACCGGTTCCAGCGATTGTAGACCGCTGTCGAGGGACCGTACTCGCTCGGACAATCCTGCCAGCGGTCCCCCGCACTTAAGCATATGCACGATGCCTGAGCTCAACCGCCGATCGTCGACCCGGCGTGCGCCGGGCTGGTTCGACGGCAAGTGCGGCTCGTGGAAGAGCTGATTGCGACTCCTGACTAAGACGCCGTTCAATGGACTGTACACCAAGTTGATATAATTCTGTCGTTGGCTGGGATGGATGCCTTGGATGGCCACTGGAAGCAACACGGGTCTTGCCACGGCAGCGAGCGGTTCAGCAGATTGCACCATCACGCGCCACGCTGAAGTCGCCCGACTGGTGGCGCTGGCCCGCGATTTGCTCTGCGGCTATGACGAGCAGATCGTCGGCGATTACCTGGGTCATGCCCTCGGTGGGCTCGACCATGTACGCGAGTCGGCACTTGCGGAACGGAGTTAGGCGAACCAGGCCGAAAATTCTGCGCGGCCCCGACAGGGCGGCTCCCTGCCCTCGCCGCTATTTAGCCAGCCACCGCCGCCGCTACGATCGCGCAAATCACCTGTTGTGACCGCCTGATTTTCCCACTCTTTACCTGTCTCCATCGCCGGTCCGCCCGGCCCGGAGACAGACGTGACCCAGCCCTCGATCCTCGTCCACCAGCGCGGCACCGCGATGCTGAGGAGCGCGCTGGGACCGGCGATCGGCGCCTGGCTCGCTGACGGCAACGTCGCCGAGGTGATGCTCAACGCCGACGGCAAGGTCTGGATCGACCGGCTGTCGGGCGGCATGGCCGATACGGGTGAGCGGCTGGCTCCCGCGCCGGCCGAGCGGATCATCCGGCTTGTCGCACATCATGTCGGGGCCGAGGTCCATGCCGGCAGCCCGCGGGTGTCGGCGGAGCTGCCGGAAACCGGCGAGCGGTTCGAGGGCCTGCTGCCGCCGGTCGTGACCGCGCCGGTGTTCTCGATCCGGCGCCCGGCGAGCCTGCCGCTGGCGCTGGCCGATTATGTCGCGGCCGGGGTAATGACGGCCGCCCAGGCGGCGGCCCTCGCGCAGGCGGTTCGCGACCGCGCCAACATCCTCGTCGCCGGCGGCACCTCGACCGGCAAGACGACGCTGACCAATGCGCTGCTCGGCGTCGCCGCGACCACCGGCGACCGGATCATTCTGATCGAAGACACGCGCGAGCTGCGCTGCGACGCGGCCAATGTCGTCGCGCTGCGGACCGCCACTGGCGTCACCCTTGGCGATCTCGTCCGCTCGAGCCTCCGCCTGCGCCCCGACCGCATCCCGGTCGGCGAGGTCCGCGGGGCCGAGGCGCTCGATCTGCTCAAAGCCTGGGGGACCGGCCATCCCGGCGGGATCGGCACCATCCATGCCGGCACCGCCGGTGCGACCCTCCAACGCCTCGAGCAGCTGATCCTCGAGGCCGTGCCGAACATCCCGCGCCTACTGATCGCCGAGACGATCGACGTCATCGCCGTGCTGAGCGGCCGCGGCACCCAGCGCCGCCTGACCGAGCTCGTCCGCGTCGATGGTCTCGACGCGCACGGCAGCTACCGCCTCGTCCCCCTCACACCCCCGACCGGAGAACATGCATGACTTGCCGACTTCCTTTCTGTCGCGTCGCCGCGGTTGCCATCGGCCTGACATACGCCCTGCCAGCGTGGGCCGCCGGCTCGAACATGCCGTGGGAGACCCCGCTCCAGTCGATCGTCGACTCGGTCCAGGGTCCGGTCGCCAAGGTCGTCGGCGTCATCATCATTGTCGTCACCGGGCTGACGCTGGCGTTCGGCGACTCATCGGGCGGGTTCCGGCGGCTCGTCCAGATCGTCTTCGGCCTGTCGATCGCCTTTGCCGCCTCGTCGTTCTTCCTCAGCTTCTTCAGCTTCGGCGGCGGGGCGCTGGTCTGATGGAAACCGACCTTCCCGGGTTCGCGGCACCGGTCCATCGTGCCTTGGCCGAACCGATCCTGCTCGCTGGCGCGCCGCGCGCGCTCGCGATTGTCAACGGGACGCTCGCGGCTGCGATCGGTATCGGGCTACACCTCTGGCTGATCGGGCTGATCATGGCGGTCGTCGGCCACGGCCTGGCCGTCATGGCAGCGCGCCGCGACGCGCAGATCTTGCCAGTCGCGCGCCGCCACCTCGCGCTCCCCCACCTATTCGAAAGCTGACGCCGATGATGTTCCTGCGCGAACATGCCCGCCGCCAGTCGCGGCTCGCCGACTTCCTGCCATGGGCGGCGATGATCGCGCCGGGCATCATTCTCGACAAGGACGGCAGCCTGCAGCGGACCGCGCGGTTCCGCGGGCCCGATCTTGATAGCGCCACGCCGGCCGAACTCGTCGCGACCTCGGCGCGCCTCAACAGCGCGCTCAAGCGGCTCGGTACCGGCTGGGCGATCTACGTCGAGGCGCAGCGCAAGCCGTCGCCGGGCTATCCCGTGTCGGACGGGTTCGCCGACCCGGTCTCGGCGCTGATCGACGCCGAGCGCCGCGATGCGTTCGAGGGCGGGGATATCACCCAGCCCAACCTGACCAGCACCTATTATCTGACCCTGCAGTGGCTGCCGCCCGCCGACGACGCGGCGCGCGCGCGAAACTGGCTGTTCGTCGGTGGCGCCGACGGCGCCACGGCGGCAGCCGACCATCTCGCCGATTTTCAGCGCGAGACGAGCCGCGTTCTCGACATGATCGAGGGCGTGATGCCGGAAGCGGCGTGGCTGTCGGCCGACGACACGCTGACCTATCTCCATTCGACTATCTCGACGCGCGACCAGCGCATCGTTTTGCCCGCGACGCCGATGCACCTCGACGCGCTGCTCGCCGACGAGACTTTGCTCGGCGGGCTGACGCCGCAGCTCGGGTCCAGGCACCTGCGGACGCTGACGATCACCGGGTTCCCCGCGGTGACGGTCCCTGGCGTGCTTGACGACCTCAACCGGCTCGGCTTCGCCTATCGCTGGACGACCCGCGCGATCTGCCTCGACAAGGTCGCGGCGCAGAAGATGCTGACCCGCATCCGCCGAATGTGGTTCGCCAAGCGCAAGAGCTTGGCGGCGATCGTCAAGGAGGTGATGACCAACGAGGCGAGCGTGCTGGTCGACAGCGACGCCGCCAACAAGTCGGCGGAGGCCGATTCGGCGCTGCAGGAGCTCGGAGCCGATCTTGCCGGGTTCGCCTATGTCACGACGACGATCACGGTGCTCGGCGATACCCCGCGCGACGCCGATCTGCGGCTCGGCGCGATCGAAAAGATCGTCCGCGGCCGCGACTTCGCCTGTATCCCGGAGATGTTGAACGCGCTCGAAGCGTGGCTCGGCTCGCTGCCCGGCAACCCTTACGCCAACGTCCGGCAGCCGCCGATTTCGACGCTCAACCTCGCCCACATCATGCCGGTGTCGGCGGTCTGGGCTGGGCCCGATCGCGATGTGCATCTCGGCGGCCCGCCGCTGTTCCACGCACTGACGCAAGGGTACACACCGTTCCGCTTCTCGCTCCATGTCGGCGACGTCGGCCATACGCTGGTGGTCGGCCCGACGGGTGCCGGCAAGAGCGTGCTGCTGGCGCTAATGGCGCTGCAGTTCCGGCGCTATGCTGGGGCGCAGGTGTTCGCGTTCGACCATGGCGGGTCGATCCGCGCGGCGACGCTCGGGGTCGGCGGCGAATGGCACGACCTCGGCGGATCGCTCGGCGGCGAGGCGCCGGTCTCGCTCCAGCCGCTGGCGCGGATTGACGAGCCCGACGAGCGCGCGTGGGCGGCCGACTGGCTTGCCGCGATCCTCGCGCGCGAGGGCTTCGCCGTGACGCCCGAACTCAAGGACCATCTTTGGACCGCGCTCGCCAGTTTGGCCGACGCGCCGCTCGCCCAACGCACGCTTACCGGGCTGTCGGTACTGATCCAGGCAAGCGGGCTTAAGCGCGCGATTACCCCGTATACGCTCGCCGGATCGTACGGGCGACTACTCGACGGCGACCATGAAGCGTTCGGGACGAGCGAGGCCCAGGCGTTTGAGACCGAAGGGCTGATCGGCACGCCGGCCGCGCCCGCTGTGCTCGCCTATCTGTTTCATCGGATCGGCCGGCGCCTCGACGGACGACCGACGCTGATCCTGATCGACGAGGGCTGGCTCGCGCTCGACGATCCGCTGTTTGGCCGCCAGCTCAAGGAATGGCTGAAGACGCTGCGCAAGAAGAACGCCAGCGTCGTCTTCGCCACGCAGAGCCTCGCCGATATCGAGGGCAGCGCGATCGCGCCGGCGATCATCGAGAGCTGCCTGACGCGGCTGTTCCTCGCCAACGAGCGCGCCCTCGAGCCGCAGACTGCCGCCATCTACCGGCGGTTCGGCCTGAACGAGCGTCAGATCGAGATCATCGCCTCGGCAACGCCCAAGCGCGACTATTACTGTCAGTCGGCCGCCGGCAACCGGTTGTTCGACCTTGGGCTGGGTCCAGTCGCGCTCGCGTTCACCGCCGCGTCGTCGCGGCGCGATATCGCCGCGATCGGCGCGCTGCTCGCCGCGCACGGGGCCGATGGCTTTGCCGCGGCGTGGCTGCGCCATCGCGGCCTCGACTGGGCCGCCGACATCGTCACCGCCGACATCGAGCTTTCCCCCGAACCCATCGAACAGGAAACCGTCGCATGAGCCGTCGTCATCGCTGGTCCGCGCTTGCCACGGGCGTTGCCTGGTTGTCGCTCGCGGTCGGAACGCCGGCCAGCGCCCAGTTCGGCGGGATCGTCTTCGATCCCAGCAATTATGCGCAGAACGTGCTGACCGCCGCCCGGTCGCTCCAGCAGATCAACAACCAGATCACCAGTCTGCAGAACCAGGCGCAGAGCCTGATCAATCAGGCGCGCAACCTTGCGTCGCTGCCGACGAACACGCTGTCGGGCATCCAGCAGTCGCTCGACCGCACGCGTCAGCTGATCGCCCAGGCGCAGCAGATCGCCTACAACGTCCAGGACATCGACCGGGTGTTCGCCGCGCGCTACCCGAGCGGGAGCCTCGCCGGCACCTCGTCGGCGACGCTCGTCGCCAATGCCGATGCCCGCTGGCACGACGCGGTCGGCTCGTTCCAGGACTCGCTGCACACCCAGGCGACGATCGTCACCAACCTCGACGATACCCGCGCGCAGGTCAGCACGCTGGTCGGCGCGAGCCAGACCGCGACCGGCGCGCTGCAGGCGGCGCAGGCCGGCAACCAGCTCGTCGCCCTCCAGACACGCCAGCTCGCCGACCTGACCGCGGTCATCGCCGCGCAGTCGCGCGCCGCGAGCCTTGGCGCGGCCCGCGCCACCGCGGATGAGGCGCAAGGCGTGGAGCAGACTAAGCGGTTTCTCGCTCCGGGACCGGCCTATGTCGCGCAATCGGTCACGCTGTTCCAATGAGCGAGCAGCGAGAGGGGATGACGCCTGCGGCCATTCCGGCTTCTAGCCGGTTGCGCTGGCGTGGCGTCGCGGCCGCGGTCGTGGTTGCGGTGGCGGGCGCGCTGGCGCTGGCCGCACTCCATCGACCGGCAGCGGACGACGGCCGCTATGCCGTCGTCGAACAGGAAGCGGCGCCATCTGCCACGCCGCCCGATCCGCTGACGGCGGAACTGCTCCGCTGCCGGACTTTGCCGCCACAGATCGACGACCCCGCTTGTCGCGCGGCGTGGGAAGAGAGCCGCCGGCACTTCTTCGGTGAGAGCCGCAGGACGCGCGCGCCGAGCGCATCGCCTAGTGCGGCACCGTCGATCGCCGCGCAACCTGCCCCGGAGCGCTGAGCGATGGGAGGCACGGGAGTCATCGACGGCTTTCTCGATACTTTCGCACGTTACATCGACAGCGGCTTTGGACTGATCCACGGCGACGTCAGTTTCCTCGCCGGCGCGCTGATCGTCATCGACGTGACGCTCGCTTTCCTGTTCTGGACGTGGGGGGAGGGCGAGGACATCATCGCCCGGCTCGTCCGCAAGACGATCCAGGTCGGCTTTTTCGCCTTCCTTATCGGCAACTGGAACGGTCTCGCCAAGATCGTCTACCTGAGCTTTTCCGGGCTCGGGTTGAAAGCGGCGGGTTCGGGCACCGCAAGCGACCTGCTTCATCCGGGCCGCATCGCCCAGATCGGGATCGACGCTGGCCAGCCGCTGCTCGATCAGGCCGCCACGCTCGGCGGGTTCCCGGGTATCGTCGTCAACTTCGTCCAGATCGCGGTGCTGCTCCTCGCCTGGGCGATCGTCTGCCTCGCGTTCTTCATCATCGCCATCCAGCTGTTCGTCACGCTGATCGAGTTCAAACTGGTGACGCTCGCGGGGTTCGTGCTGGTGCCGTTCGGCCTGTTCGGGCGCACCGCGTACCTTGCCGAGCGCGCGCTCGGCAACGTCATGGCGACCGGCATCAAGGTGCTCGTCCTCGCCGTCATCATCGGCATCGGCTCGACCATCTTCAACACCTTCATCGTCAACTTCGGCGGGACGCCGCCGACGCTCGAGCAGGTCGCGTCGATCGCGCTCGCCAGCCTGACGCTGCTCGGGCTGGCCATCTTCGGCCCCGGCATCGCCGGTGGGCTGATGGCGGGCGGGCCACAGCTCGGCGCCGGTGCGGCGATCGGCACCGGCCTCGTTGTCGCCGGCGTCGGTGCGGCCGCTGGCGGCG
>CAXUEV010000005.1:0-30274 GCA_964250105.1 uncultured Sphingomonadaceae bacterium | reverse complement strand
GCTCGGCGGCGAGCGCGGCGACACCCGCCGCTGCCGCCGCCCGCTCGAAGCGCGCCTCGGCGAAACGGCGCTCGCTGCCGTCGGGCAGCAGGATCTCGGCGCGGAAGCGGATAAGGTCGCCGTGGACCTCGGCGAGCGCGGCGACCGAACTGTGGCAGTCGGCATCGAGCGCCGCGAGAAAGCCGCGCTCGAGCAGGACCGCCGCCGATGTCGCGTCGTGATCGATCGCCGCGACGAGCGGACCGACCCGCGCGTCGCCATCGCGCACGGTGATGCCGACCGCGCCCTGTGACGGTGCCGGCAGCAGCGTGTCGAGCGGCAGCGCGGTGCCGACGTCGATGCCAAGCCGGTCGAGCCCGGCGGCGGCGAGCAATGTCGCGTCCGCCTCGCCGGCGGCGATCTTCGCCAGCCGCGTCGCGACATTGCCGCGCAGCGGCACGATCGCGAGGTCGGGACGGAGCCGGCGCAGCTGCGCCGCCCGCCGCGGGCTCGACGTGCCGATGCGGGCACCCGCTGTCAGTCCGGCGATCCCGACGGCGTCGGCGTCACCGGTGACCAGCCGGTCGCGGACATCGGCGCGCGGCAGCATCGCGGCGATGACGATACCATCGGCGAGGCGCGTCTCGACGTCCTTCATCGAATGGACGGCGAGGTCGATCCGCCCGTCGACCAGCGCCGAGTCGAGCTCCTTGGTCCACAGCGCCTTGCCGCCGATGTCGGCCAGCGGCCGGTCCTGGACGCGGTCGCCGGTGGTGACGATGACGACGATCTCGACGGCACCGTCGGGCCAGCCATGCACGGCGGCGAGCGCCGCGGCGACGAGCCGCGCCTGGGCGAGGGCGAGCGGCGATCCCCGGGTGCCGAGTTTCAGCGAAACGGTCATCCCCGGCTTGTGCAAGGCCGGCAGGAGGTTGGCAAGCCGTGGCCGCGTCGGCCGGCACGCCGGGTTTACGTTGACGATCCGCCGCACGCCGTGGCATTCATGGATCGTACGCGGGCGTAGCTCAATGGCAGAGCAGAAGCTTCCCAAGCTGGAAGTTTCGCCGCTATTACAAAGGCTTGGCTGCAAACCAGAGCGAAATACGCTTCTGTTGGATCAATGGCTTAGCGGGGCGCTGCAAACCGATTGCGCCTCATCTCTGCTCCCGGCGCACCAACTCGCGCTCTACCGCTTCACGCACGAAGTCAGTGCGGTCCTCGCTGCCATTCAGCACCCGCGCGATGCGCGCGAACGTCCCCGCCTTGAAGCGGGCTTGCATGTTTTCGGACCAGAGCGGCGGGCGTCCCACGGCACGGCCGATAGCCGGATCATTCGTCGTCGCCAAACTATTTCGCATATCAGCTATTGCCTCGGTAACTCGTATCACTTACATAGGTAATATCAGTTATGGAGGCAAGTCAATGGCGCGGCCGGCAATGGAAATATTCCAACACTTCAAGGTGGTTACACACGCTGACGGCCGCGTTGCGGTTTATGATCCGCGCTATCCGCGCAATCCGAGCCTGTTCGATACGGATGCCGTGAAGAAGGCGCGGCGTTGGATTTCAGCTTACCGCGATGGGGTCACTTGGGCTGTGCAGGAGTGCAACTGATGGACGAAGGTTTTATGGCCGAGACCATCGGCGAAGCACTCAACCAACCAGAGAGTGGTTGGACCGCGATCGGCTTGGACTTGGGCGAGGTTCATTTTACCAACGAGGACGGCGACAAGTATGTCTTACTTGTGACGAAGGTAGATGCCTTTCCCGGCGAAGAGGACGACTGATGAAAGTCGTTCGTCTCAAGCGCGGCTATCAAATCACCTTGTCAGACACGGAATTTGATTTGATCTCGGGCCTCGTCAGCGATGACGCTCACACCTACGAGGGGGATAAGGATGCCTACAACTCCTACCTCTCCCCGCAGGCGAAGAGCGCTTGGACTCGCCGGGAACGCTCCGGCGGCAGCCTGATGAAAATCGACGAGGATCGGCGATAGCGAAGGCGCTGGCGGAGGAGGACGACGACCCTCCGCCTGCAGGTCCCCCGATGCCCTAGCCGAGGATATACGCCACTCGGCACGGCTGTCCTAGCCAGCGTATTCGGACATCGGAGGCCTGAGGCGGATATACGAGGTTGGGGCGTGGGCGACAAGCGCCGCTCACTTGAGTACCGAAGCGCCTTACTTGATGAACCCGCGATGTCTGGTCGCGGGTAAGGGAGAAAGAGTGATGGACTGGCAACCGATCGAAACAGCACCGCGAGACGGAACATATTTGCTCGGCTATGACGGTGAGCCGATCGTGATCATCGCTTATGAATCTGGATGGGAATACGGGGACAATTTTATCGCTGGCAACGTCAACGAAAAGCCCAGACCGACCCACTGGATACCACTGCCGGCACCGCCGCTTTGAGCTGTCCGCCGCCTGCACCGCCTGCTGCCTACCTCGGCCACGCCCCGACCAGCGCCAGCCGCCGAGCCTCACACGTCGCGATTGCCTCCGCCCGGTCGCGCAACGCCGTTTCGACCGCCTCGCTACCGCCCGACGACAGCGGCGGTATCGCGCACGGCAGCAGGCCGATCGCCGGTGGCGCGGGCAGCGGCAATGAGGGCGGCGTCACCCTTCGCGATGTCGAGCACCCGGCTATCATCAAGGCATACGCGAGCAGCAGTAGGGTTCGTCGCATAATAATTCCTCACGTTCGGCCGGCTGGCGGCGGCGATGGTAGCGACACCAGCGGCGCGCTCGGTCGCCAGTGCCGCGCTGAGATCAGCATTGTCCTGCCTGGCCCGGGCCAGGGCGACAGCGTCGCTCGTCGCCTTGGTCGCCAGCGCCTGCCACGTCGCCCGCTCGGCCAGCACGCCCTGGTGGTAGCGGTGCGAGCCGTAGGCCCATAGCGCGAGCGCGACGCCCACGATCGCCGCCAGCGGCCACAGGCGCTTGGCTAGACTTAACAGTGCGAGCGCGGTCATTGTACGGCTCCGGATTCCATGCTACAAAGTGGTCGGTTGTGCAAATGGTACGAGCTTGGTGGCTTGTCCGTGCTGCTCTCGTGCATCGGATAATCGGGTGATCAGCGGCGAAACTTTGCCTGCCGCTGTCCGCGGGTCGCTCCCGCTGTTCCGATGAAGGTCACAGCCTAACCATCTGGGATTGGCGAGCGGCATCACGGCGCCTCGCTCGGCGTCACCGGCGGTATCTTGTCGACGGCCGTCTGCAGGGTTTCCGCGGTCTGCGGATCGGTGCCGGACTGTTTCGGCCGAAATGTTCCGAGCACGCCAACGAGGCCCGTGGTCAGCCCGCCGAAGCCGAGCGCCTCGGCATAGCGCTGCCGGTAGGCGAGGAACGCGGCGATCGACGCGAGATAGCAGATGGCGATCAGAATGGCGAAGAAGGCCAGGAGGCTGTGCTTGCCGTCGTTCATGCCGTCACCTCATAAAGGGTGCGCCCCGGTTGGCCGCCGGGGCGCGAGCGGGTCAGGCGGCGATTGTCCAGTCTTCCGCGAGCACGTCGGTCTGGGATGCCAGCCACGGGACAACCGTGTCCTGCGCCGTCTTCATGTCGATGTGCGCGTGGTAGTTGATCGACGTACCCTCGGGATAAATGCCGAGCAGCGGGGGTCGATTGACCGTGAACGTCGAGCCGGAGACGAGGAAGAGGAACATGCCCTTTCCGTTCCAGCCAGCGCGGGCAACTTTATCGCCCGCTTTCAAGGCGCGTACTGCATCACCAAAGTCCATGTGTCGTCTCCATTGGCCGGGCATCGTCGCCCCCGGCTAAGGCGATCTCAGGCGACGCGCTTGTCGAGCCAGCCGTAGAGGAAGGTCTCGTTTGCCCCGCGCTTCTCGGCGAGGTCGACGTACGGCGAGCCCTGAAGGCAGTTGAGCGCCTTGAGCATGACGGTCTCGCCGGCGGGCTGTGCTTGCCGTCGTTCACTTCCGGATCCCGGTCCGCATCTGCTCGGCGAGGCGTCGCGCCCGCTTACCGACCTGCCTCGCCCATTTGCTGGCCAGCATGCCGCGAGCCGCCGCTTCGTAGCGCCCTGCCTGTATGTACGAGAGAGTGTTCTTGAACGTCAGCAGCGTCCCGATGCCCATGTTGAACGTCATGTTGACCATGACATCCTGGCGGGCATCGTTGAGCTTGTGCCACCACGGCAGGTGGCGGTTGAGCGCGGTGACGGCGTTATTGACGTCGTCGACCAGCGCATCGTCGCACTGCTTGTCGGTCCAGACACATCCGGGCTGCACATGGGCATGGCCGACACCTACGGTCCAGATGCCTACCGTGTCCTGATACGACTTCAAGCGCCGGCCTTCGTCGGCCTCGATGTCGGCGTGGAGAAAGCGGGTCGTCATGGCTTCTCGATCCCAATCACATCATCCGACGCTTCCGGCAGGGCGCGCACCAGCTCGTCGAGCTTGGCCTGGATCGCCCTCGTGTCCGCGGCGCCAGCGACCAGGATCAGCTGCGAGAAATTGAGCGCCAGCACCGACAGCTCGAACGTCGTGCCGCCGGCGCCGAACATCGCCAGCGCGGCATGGCTGCCGAAGAAGACCGCCAGCATCGACGCCGGATGCGCGAACACGTCGGCGGCGCGCTGGGCGAAGCGGGCGGCGGTCATGCGCCGCGCTCCCGCTCAATCTCGGCGAGCTTGTCGAGTGCGTGGTCGATCGATGGCGAGCGCATCGATATCGGCAGCGCTTGGCCGGTCGTGACCTGATACTGCAGCAACTGGCGGATCAGGCCGTCGACCTTTTCCTGCATCTGGTCGAGCTTGGCCTGCATGGCCGTCAGCTTGACGTCGCAGGCGCGGCGCTCCTCGATCGCGCTCGCCTCGAGCTTGTCGATCCGGCCGAGCAGGACGGCGCGCAGGCTGACATCCTCGTCGTTCGCCAACTGCCGCGATCGTTCCTCCGCCTCGTTCGCCAGCTTGCGCATCGCCGGCCGAGTCCGCAGCCAGTAGATCAGCGCACCGCTGCCGAGCGCGGCGTTGACCCAGGTGCCGAGCCCGGTCAGGGTTAGCCCGTCGATGCCGCCAATGTCAGCGGGGGCATTGAGGACTGTCTTGGGCAACGCGGCCGCGGCGATGTCCTGCGCGGCAGCGAGCGTGCCTGCGTCGAGGCCGATCATGACCCGGTCGGCCCCCGCGACTGCACCCAGTCGACGTTCAGCACGTTGCCCGAACCGGTAGTGATCCGCTTCCAGGAGTCGATGGTGAACTGGCTACCAGCTGCGCCGAGAACCGATGGCGAGTAGTTTCGAACGACGTCGTACGACTTCCACGATCCCGTCGTCGGCATCGCGGCGCCGAACATGTCGAGCGTCTCGTTGACCTTGTACGGGAAGCGCCAGCCGGCGACGATCAGGTCGTCGAACCGCGTGCCGATGACCGGCTGCGCGCAGTTCGGGAACTCGTCGTCCTGGATGAACAGCAGCGTGTTCGGCGCCGCGGTCATGACGATGCCGAACGCGAGCGTGTTCCAGCGGTTGGCCTTGCACCGGATCGGCTGGGCACCATTGTTGCCGGTGATATAGACCGATGCGATGCCCTGCGTGCACAGATAGTCGTTGCCCTCGATCAGGATGTCGCCGCCGTTGCAGTTGACGAGGATGCCGAAGCCCGCCGCGCCGGCGCCGGGCCGGATGCGGTTGCCGTAAAGTCTGACGCTGGTCGTCCAGCAGATTATGCTGGCATTGTTGTTGTTGCCGACCGGCGCATTCAGGATGTCGTTGTCGAAGATATCGATGTCGGAATAGTAGGGGCTGACCCGGATCAGCGCCGAGGGGTTGGCGCCGGTCTGCGCCTGCCCGTCGATCCAGTTGCGCGCGATCTGGCCTCCCGTCGCCGGCGTGAACAGCGCGACGTTGAGCAGCGAGATCGCCGGGCCGTAGCCGCCGATGATCGTGTTGTCGGTTATCGTCAGGTTGGACGGCCCCTCCTCGCCGGCGATATGGCCCGAGATACTGAGCCCGCTGGCGTAGATCGAATTGTTCGTCGCGACGCCGCCGCTGGCACCCGGTCCGTTGAACGCGATCGAGATGTCGCCGGGATTGTAGAATTCGTTGCGGGTGATCTGGGTGAAGCCGCCCTGCGTGAACACGCCGCCGACGCCGGTTTCGAAGATGCAGTGGCGCACGCTGCCGTTGTTCGCGCCGCCGCGGAAGGCGATACCCGACTGTGCCGCACTGGTCGAAAAAGGCATCGCGCCGATCTCGCAGTGATCGACAGAGCCGCGCACGTGGTTGGCGCTGAACTCGATCAGGAACTGCACCGGGCCAGTGGCGACCGGCGCGCCGGCAGCATCGATCTTCAGCCGCGTGAACTTGACCTTGTCCGCCTGAACCCGAAACGCCACGAGATCGCCGGTCAGGCTGTCGAGCGCCGTCAGACGCACCGTCGAGTTGTTGCCGCGGAAGGTCAGGCCGGGCTTGGTGACGTAGACGCAACCCTTGAACTCGTAGAACTTTCCCTGGCTGCTGAAATTGACCTGACCGCCGGGCGCGACGGCATCGATCGCCGCCCGTACCGCGACCTCCCAGTTATCATTGGTGACGAGACTGGCGAAGGCGTCGACGTCGACCGAGGTCGGGAGGGTGGCGCCAACGCTGCTTTTATAGAACACTTGCACGCCATTGGCCTGCCGCACCCGCATTGAGTATGGCGTTGTCTTGACATAGACCGTGGCCGGCGAACCCGCGTTGACCACAATACCCGCCACCGTTCTCAATGGCTGTTCGGCCGGGATGGTCAGATCGACGTCCCAGTAGACCGGGATAGGGTTTGTTTGCGGGTCCTGCTCGTTCGCCCCTATGTAGATATATCCCTGCTCCAGCGGCTGGCCGTTCAGGTTCGTCCAACGCTCAAAAGGGCTAGTGACGATTGTCATGCGGCGTCCCTGCGTTGAGGGACGGAGGCAGAAGCTTGCCCGACTGTCCGCTGTTGATGAACTCGGCGACAAAGTCGCGTGCCGCGGTGTCAGCCTTTTCCAGCGCTTCGGCGCGACCGTTGAACTCGGTTATGCCTTTGAGCGCCCGCTGCGTGGACGCCATCTCGCGGGCCTTCTGCGCCAGCGCGGCGACCGATGAGCCGATGCCGGGGAGGAATCGATTCCCGACCGGCCCGCCGAGAAAAGCCGCGATCTTGTAGAATGTGCCGCTTGGATTGGTCGTGCCCGACATCGGGATTGTCGCGTCGCCGATGATGCGCTTCAGCTTCATCAACTGGTTGAACTCGTCCTCCTCAAGCAGGACCTTCAGCTTGGGCACGCCGAACTTTTGAATTGCCGTATTCAGCCGCGCGCCGCTGATGTTGCCGGTCTGGACGTTAACGGCCTTACCGAAGATGTCGGACACCCCTTGCGCTTTGATCCCCGCCCAAGCCGCCTTGTTCTCCTCGGTCTTTGACGACAGAAGGCGAGCCTTGATCTTGCGCAGGTTGGTGACGGCATCGGGATCGCTGCCGAAGATGCGGTCGATGATCTTATCGGCCTGCACCGTTGGCGTGTTGGTGCCCGGCTTCTCGGCGATGACGTCGGACACGATGTCTTTCGCTCGATAGGTCTGGACCTGCGCCCTGTGCGCTGCGCGAGCCGCCTTGTAAGCCGCGCCGACGTCGCCGGTCGTCTCGGTCGCTGCGCGCTCCATTGCGGCTTCCACCGCGTCATCGATCGCCGACTTGATTGGCCCGGTGACGTTGGTCGTGTCGTCGCGAAATAGGCGATTCATTGCCTTGCGGAAGTCGTCGGCGGTTGCCAGCGTCAGCGGCTTGACCGGCCCGCGAATGGATACGGCCGAACCGTCGTCTAGCGTGATCTTGGTGATGCCGGCTTCGTTCATCGGCGCGGCGTCACCGATCAGGCCGTACCGCGAGAGCTCCTGTCCGACCGATCGCTTGACCAGTTCGCTCGCGCCCTCGTCGATTAACGCGTCCTGCGACGCCGCCTTGATCGCATCGACGTCGAGGTTGACGCCTGCGCCGCCCATAGCTTCGGCCTGCTTGTAGAGCTGCGTCACGCCTTCCGCGCCCTGGTCGCGCAAGTCGCTGATCGCCTGCTTGACGGCTTCCCCTCGCGCTACCGGGTCGCCTGCGGTGTCGCCGATGCCAGTCTTGAATCGATCCAGCGCGT
Organism: uncultured Sphingomonadaceae bacterium; assembly: GCA_964250105.1. Lineage (GTDB taxonomy): Bacteria > Pseudomonadota > Alphaproteobacteria > Sphingomonadales > Sphingomonadaceae > Polymorphobacter_B. The sequence continues at coordinate 22,161 of CAXUEV010000005.1, read as the reverse complement.
CCTTGATCGCCGTCTGCTGCGTTTCCTTGAACGCTCGAGCCTGATCGCCTTCAGCGCCGTCGCGAGCTAACAGGTTGTTCTCCTCGTTCTGCGCGCCGAACAACTGCTGCGCCTGCCCACGGGTCAACGGGACGCCTTCGGACTGCGCTTCGGCAAAGCGGGGAAGGACGTCGGCAACCGGGACCGCGGCGGCAGGGGTTGCCGGCGTTTCGGGTGTCGGCTGAGGCTCGGGTGCACCGCGGCTCGGCGGACGCGGGCCGGGTTCGCGCGTAAACGCCGCCGACACCCGATCCGGGTCAGCGCCGGCGCGCAACGCCACTTCCTGCCCGTCCGGTGTCAGATGTCCCGCATCGTCGACCATCGCCTTGCGCGGGAACTTGGCGGCAACACGGTCGGCAACGTCGGTCACATTGTCGGCGACACCCGTCGTTATCCGCGCCGCCGCCTGCGCCGCGCGCGTCCCAGTCAGCGTCGATGCAAGACGTTCGATCGCAGCGGCGGCGCCTAGTCCGGTGCCGGCCCCAAGCAGGCTTGCCGCGACCTGTCCAACCGGACCCGCGCCATTCTGTGCAGCCGCTTCACCCGACCCGCCGCCGGTTGCCCCTGCCACCGCCTGCGCCACCGGCTGCGTCGCCAGCGCTTCACTAACGACGCTGCCGAGCCCACGTGCCGCCAACTGCTCGGCGCCAACAGCGGGAACTAACGCGCCGACCGCGCCCGACCCCATCGCGCCGATAATCTTCTCGGTAGGCGTCACGTTGTTCGGCAAGCCGATGGCGTCCGCGACGGCGTCGCCTGCGCCTGCGGTCGATTGGTACGGCTGACCGGTAATAGCCGACATTGCGGCGTTGATCGGGTCTCCGACCAGCCCGGCGACCTGATTGACGCCGCGGAATATGTTGCGCGCCGCTAGGCCGACGCTGCGACCCATATTCATCTCAGGGGGTCCGGTCAGCGACGCGCCACCGGGAAGGGCAACCAGCCCGGCCTTGAGATCGGCCTGCAGTTGCGACCGGTCCTCGTCGGGCATCTCGCCGGAATTGAACGCCGCAACGACGCCCGCCGGAAGCGCGGTCGGCGTCTTCTTCTCGGGCAGCGCCGCGCCGCCGGGAAGCATGACCTTGCCCGCACGGACGTCGGCCTCAAACTCGCTCGCTGCCTGCGGGTCCATCTTGCCCAAGCGGTAGGCGTCATACACCGACGCAAGGCTCGGCTCGGTCGACTTCGGCTTCAGCGTTCCCGAGATGCGATCAAAGGTTGACTGCGAACCATCCGGCATTGACCCAGCGACCCGATCGGGCGACGCGGTCGGGACAACGCGCTTGATATACGCCTTGGTCTGCGGCCCCCAATTCTTGCGGTCGGTGCCGCCGATGTATTCGCCGACCGCCGCCGCCGGGTCGTTGCCGTTGCGCTGCAGCCCTTCCTTGAGCAGATAGCCGGCGGCGGTCGCGGCTTGCTTCGGTCCGAGGTAGGCGTCGACTCCGTACTTCTTCAGCACCAGATCGCGCGTCGTCGGCGTCACCTGATAAACCGACTTCGCGCCCGCACTGGATACTTGGTCCGCATTCGACCGCTCGCCCTTTAACCGGATCGCCGACAACAGCCCCTCGGGAATGCCGACAAGCGCCGTCACCGCGCTGTCGATCGCGTCATATCCGGGATCGCGGAACGACTTCACTGGCCGTAGCGCATGTACCCGCGCGATTGCACGGGGTCGGCGCGCTCGAACGCGGCGCGCGTCTTGCTGAAATCGGTATAGCTCGTGCCCGCCGGCACCTTGACGCCATTAACGGTCAGATCGGTCTTGGCCGTGCCCAGATTGCCGTTGCCCGACAGCCAGTCGGCTTTGCTGGCATCGCGATTGGCCGAGAACTCCTGCAGTTTCTGCATACCGCGCAGAAACGACGAGATATACTCGGGGCTGGCGTTTTCGGAAGGAAAGCCCTTGCGCGCCAAGGCGACGTCCGAGTCCGACGCCGAGCCGGGAGGCAGGTTAGAACTAATCTGCGTGGCGATAAGCTGGCTGTACTGCGCTTTGAGTTTGGTCAATCCGTCCTGCGAACCGGTGGCGGACTTGATCATTTCCGATAGCGACTGCCCGGCCAGCGTTGGATGTGCCGCCGTGTACGATCCGAACTGATCGGCAATGTCGCCGATCCGCCCGGCCATCGCGCGCGAGGTTTCCGCTGAAACAACGTACTTTTCGACCGACGACTGTGCTTGCGGGGTCAGTGTCGTGGCGGTCTTCGCCATTTCCGTCAATTTCAACTGAACATTCGACGTCAGCGTGTCACGCGCGATGTCGGTCCCTGCCGTCCGCGCTGCGATCGTGCTGCTGATATTGTCGAGCGTCGCCCGATTAAGGATCGGCTTGAATTCGGCGTCGGTTCTCGCGACGGATACTTTGTACGGCTGTTCTTCGTCCGCACGCCGTTCGGTGCCGAGCGTTTTTAGCATCTCCGGCCCCTTGTCGGGTCCATAAGCGTGCGAAAGGGCAAGCCCTGCCAAGCCGCGTGCGGTGGTCAGACTTTGCGGGTCGCCCTTCTCGACAAGATCAAGGATTGTCTGCGTTTCAGTAGTGTCTATCCCCGCCGACTTGAGTGCGTCGCGGCGTTGCGTCAGAAGGTTCTTGGCCGTGTCAACGGACCCGGCGTTCAGCGCGCCCCACACGCCGCTGGAAGTGCTGATAACGCTGTCCTGCTGGTCTTTAGTGTACCCGTCCCATCCCGCCTTAATCGCGTCGTGCTGCTCGGGAAACTTGAGCATCAACGAGCGATATTTGTCGGGCGACGGGTTAGAAATCGCGTCTGCGACGTCGGTTTGATAGGCTTTTGCCTGCTGCACCTTCAAAGCGATTTGCTGCAGCGCAAGCTGCTTCTGCGCATCCTGCATCGCCTCTTCCTGAGGGCGACGCTTGATAACCTGATGCAGTTGGTCGCCAGCCTGCAGCCCCTGTGACAGCGACTGCGCGAAGTTCGGCGCCTGGATAAGCGAGGCGTAGTCGATGGGTCCAAATGCCATGTCAGAAGCCCGCGATGAGGCCGCCGAGCTGCAGGGCAGAGTTAAACGCCGTCTGCTGCTGGTTGCCCTTGGCGATCTGACCGCCTGCGATTGCCGCGCCTTGCTGTCCGAGGATGCCGGTCTGCTGCGCGCCGAACTGACCCGACAGGCCGCCGAGATTTGCCGCTGTGCTTGCTCCCTGCCCTGCGATACCGCCGAGACGCGAATATTGCTGGCCGATCAGGCTTGAGAGAAGGTCCATGCGGGTGCGCGCGAGACTGTTCTGCGTGTTGCCACCGCGCAGCCCGCCGGTCGCCGAGGCGTTCGCGAGGATCGCGTCGTTGCCTTGCTGCGACAACGCGGCGAACTCGGGGCTGTTCTGGAGCGCGGCAATCGCCTGCGCCTGCGCATCGGCGCCGCCCAGCCCGATCAGATTGCCCTGCGCACCGACTGCCTGTTGACCCGCCTCAAGAAACGGCAAGTTGTCGTTGCGCGTTATGTTGAACTGCTTGTCGTTCAGCGCGAGCGCGTCAGCCGCCGACTGCGCCTGCGTCGTCGCCGCCTGCTGCGCGCCCTTGGCCGCAGCTTTCGTGCCGGTGATCCCGCCGAAGACGCTGCCGATAGCTTTGCCGATGAAGGACGTCGCGGCCTCCTGCACACCAGTCGTCGCGGGTCAGCCCAAGGGTGAGCACGCCCATCAACTTCCCGTTGCGGCGCGCAGAGTTGCGTCGGAAGCCCTCATCGATAAAGCCAAGGCGGCGGCAGTAGTTGGCGGCGCTGACGAGGTCGGCGAGGACGTGCGCGGTCAAGCGGGCAACATTGCGGCGCGCGAACTGCTGCCCGATGAAGATGCATCCAAGCTCACGCCCCCACGGCAACGCGTGCCGGGCGAGCGCTGCGTGCGCCTCGACCTCAATCTCCGAGTAATCAACGGCCATGAATACACCGACGATTCCACCATCGACTTTGGCGGCGTGATAGGTCAGCAGCGGGTGGTCGATCCATTCGAGCGCGCGGTCGTCGTGCGCCAACGCGGCGAACCACGGGTCGTCGAACAGATCGTTAACGATGCTTTTGGCGTCGTACAGCGGCTCAACCGTTAAGCGCGCCATTTGCCCTCAAGTCGGTGATGAGCGCCGCCACGGCCTGTCCTACGGCTTGCACCGCGTTTGATATCGCCTGGACTTCGGCGATCGTCGGACCGGTAATCGTCGGTGCCGCGTACCCAACGTATGCCACGCGCGCCGCGGTGCCGGTTGGGGCCGCCCATGTTGCCCCCTGGTCCTGCTGGACATAGCGAGCGTCACCGTCCGCACGTGTCGGTATGTCGGCGGTGTTCGCCACGCCCAGAGTCCGGACGCCGAACGTCTGCGCCGCAGTCTGTTCGACCAGCCCAATCGTGCTAGCCAATGCGGCGAGCGAGGTCAGTCCGGCGTCAAGATTCTGCTTGCCGTCTAATCCAGTGATAGCGGCATCGGCAGTACCTTGCGCGCTTGTCGCTGCCGCTGACGCCGTGGTGGCTGTCGTCGCCGCGGCATCGGCGGTCGTTTGCGCTGCCGCCACACTGGCGGGAGTGTCGACCAGCGCCGACCGCTGCAGCGACTCGAACGCCGCGACAGCTGCGGGGTCGTTGGCGAAGCTGGCAATCTGCCGCCGGTTTAGCCCCGGTTCCCGGTCGAGGTCAGTTAGCACCAAGCTGCTCCAGACGTGCTTCGCCGCGATTGAACGACACCGGATCGGAGCCGACGCCGCGTATTCTCATGCCGCGCCAGTTGCGGAACGCACCAAGACGCCGCCATGCAATGCGCTGGTCACGCTCGCCAGCCTTGCCCAGCCGTGCCACCCTCTCCTGCCCCCACGTCAGCGCGTCTTCGGTCATCGACAGGAAGCACACAGGATCGCTTCCGACCTTGGCGCGGCCGAACTGCCCGATTAGCTCGAACTCGTGGATGACGCCGCCGCCCTTGTTGTAAATCAGCGGCACGTCGAACTGCCAGCCTACGGGCTCGCCGAAATGGTCCGCTCGCGTATCGTCAAGAACCGCAATCCCCGCTCCCGACACATCGCCAACAATCCAGTCGCCATCGACAAGGACAGCATGACGAGGACGATAAGCAGTGCTGCCGGCGGGTCCCGATGCCAGCCTATACCACACGGCGGTCTCCAGTGCCTGGGAGGCCGTGAGCGAATAGGCATACGTGATGGTCGGAAGGTGGACGAATAGCTCATTCCTGCCAGCACTCTGCCTGCTTTCGAGCTCAACCGCCAGCAACTCTGCGTCGCTCAACCCCGCCAGTGCGACATCGACGGCGCGAGCGCTCAGTTTGACCGCCTCGCCCTGCCCTGCCAGCCACACCGCCGGGCCTTCGCCGTAGCCTCCCCCGACGAAAGCGAAGGTCTCGGCAAAGCGGCACTTGGCGCGCGTTCCGACCGCACCCTTTTGTATCTGCGCGCCCCGATTACGTGAAAACGGAAAACCGGTCGTTCCGAGGTTGGTGAACACCTCAATCGAGTAGCGTCCGATCGCATACGCCTCGCCGCGAACCGAGATCAGCCCGACGATGGGGTCCGGGTCGGCTTCGGCCGAGCCATATTTTAGCGGGTCGACCGCAGTCGGGTCATTCAATTCTGTGACGACGAGCGACGTGCCGTCCGTCGTCATAAAATACCCGTCGAGCCAAATGACGTCGAGCGCGGGGCCGAGGTCGGTATCGGTCACGAGGATCAACGCGCCGTCTTTGAGGTAGTACAGCTGGTCGCCAGAGGTGATGGCCAGCCGGTCGAACGACCGCGCGAAGGAGACTGGGCCGGGACCGCCAACGGTGCCGATTGTCACCACTGCGCCGGACGCCGCCGCGGTGATCAAACTGGCCCCGGATACGCGGTAACAAGCGCCGTTCCATAAGGTAGCGCCACGGTCCGCCCCCATCGAAGTCGCTACCTGCCGAGCGCCGGGAGCGGTGCGGAGATAGCCTTTCGAGATTCCGCTGTCCTCGACGATAGGCACGAGGTTGACCGGATAGGAATTGATCAGGTCAGGCGTGGACTGCCCATAGATGCCCGAGAGGATTTGCACCTGAGTCACATTCTGTTCCTGTTTACAGCCGCTCGGGCCTGTGGCTTGGTGCGCGGGTAACTCAGGGGTGAGCGAGCATGATCAAGCATATGGCGCTGGCGGCGATGCTGCTGGCGGGGACGCCGGCGGCGGCGGTCGTCTATCACGGCACGCTCACGGACCTGAATATCATTTTTCCTAATTATCGGCCTGGCGATTTTAATGTCGATCTCAAGATCGACAGACCAACTGATTTCAGCACAGCACAGCTTGTTGTCGTAACGCTGGACGTTACCTTTTATTACGACGACAACGGGAACCATCGCTCTACGAACAACCTCTTCTTTACGAAGTACTATTCGTTCACCGCACTTAGTCCCACAGAAGCAAGCGTCCGGGTGGACTATATAGAAACGCCCAGCCATCCCCCGCGATCGTACGACATTGTCGGCGAATACACTCAGGTAATATACCTGAACGGCTTGCCCGCGTCCGGTGCACATTATGATGCTGTCGTGACCGGTGATTCGGTAGTCCCCGAGCCTGCCGCCTGGGCGCTCATGGTCGGTGGCTTCGGGCTGGTCGGGTCGGCGATGCGGCGGCGACATCTTCTACACCCGGATGCCGTAGCGGCGTAGCGAGGCGCGGGTCCAGCCGGTCGGGACCGGCGGTTCGAAGACGGCGGGCAATATGCCTGCGCCCAACGCATCGTTGTGGCCGCTGACCATCGACCGGAGCTGCGCGACATAGTCCGCGGTCGTCGGCGAGCCATCGGTGGGCAGCGACGGGTATACCCAGAACGTCGGATCGCCCTCCTTGAGCACGAACGGCCCCGGCATGATGTCGTGCGGGTCGACGTTCTCGTTGCCCAGGTTGATGTAATAGCCGTTGTACGAGACGACGCGGTTGTTGCCGGAACCGGGCGCGCCGATGATGCAGCAGCGTTCGGTCATGCCCGCGGTCGCGTAGTAGCGGGGCACGCCGCCGCCTACCGTGTTGAACCGCGTATTGTAAGCGCCGCCGGAGCCGAGCGGCGCGTCGCACGGCCCGATCGAGGTGCAGAACTCGCTGTAAATCTCGCCCGACGCGATCGAGAGCCCGTTGGACGCGACGCTACCCTGGAAGACGTCGATCTTGCACATGCGGAAGAACTGACCTAGGCCCTTCGTCCCGTCTTCCTCCTCGTTGCGGTCGATGGTGATGTTCGAAAACGGCGATGCCGACATCATCATGTCGCTCTGCCAGTTCATCCATATCTCGCCGTCGCCGGCGCGCAGCAGCGGCACGACAGGACCGGTGGTCACCCGCTCCCACTCGACGCCGCCGTCCTGCCACGACGCCGGGTCCGTGCCGACCGGGCCGACCGGGCTGCGGCCGGTGATGCCGGGGGGTATGTCGGCGTCCTGCCGCACGGCCTTGACCCGGAAGACCTCGCTTGGATAGCCCATGCCCGGGGCGTTGATCGCCCACTCGCCGACGTGGAAGATCGCTTTGCGCGAGGCGGACATCATGAGACGCTGATGCGTGCTGTTCACCCCCGTGGTGCTGCCCGCATAATAGCCGAGCATCTGGAAGTGATCGGCGTGCGGCCCCTGCGGGAAACCGGGGAAGTCGACCTCCCGGTCGGCGACGTTATGGTGCGAGTCGATGTACTGCCGCGGCTCGCCGAACACGTCGGTCATTTCATAGACACCGCCGTGCAGCCCGAACCGATAGAAATCGTTGAGCACGTTCTGCTTGCGGTTGTAGTGCACCGACATGCAGTACATCCCCGCCATCAGCATGAAGTAGCTGATGCCATTGATATAGCAGTCCTGAACCTCGACACTCTGCCCCGAGCCGGCGGCGAAGTTGCCGATGACGTTAGTGGGTGAGTTATTGTCGGTGGCAGCAAGGCTGTCCAAGGGGTGACCGTCGAAGAAGCCACCGATGCGGCTGTTCGTCACCCGGTAGCGCGTGTAGACGCCGTTCGCCCCCAAGGAGGTGCTGAATGTATACGCGTTCCGGATGGTGCACGGGAACGTGACGTCGTCGAAGTGCACCCCCGAAATCACGCCCTTGAACTGCAGGTTGACGAATGGGTCGGCACCGGCCGCGCGCGTGACGAACAGGCCACCGGTGCCGAAATTCTTGTTGCTCAGCGACGTGAAGTCACCGGTGCCGGCATAGTCGCCAGCGCCAAGATTAACTCGATACCAGCTCACGCCATCGGGCACGAACCCGGCAAATTGCGCCGCCCAGTCCGCACGGCCACTGACGTTGAACGTCTGCGCGAACATCTGAAACGGGTTCGTCTTGCCCTTCCACAGGAAGGGCTGGCCGTTATACGCCGCGGCCGACAGATGCTTGTCCTTGACCCCCTTGCGGATCAGCCACGCCTGGGCGCTGATGCGCGCCAGGAGCGGCTCGGCGGCCTTGTCGGTCGGCTTGCCCTGCGACGAGACGAACGTGCAGTTGAGCGTCGTCCGGTACGTCGTCGCGCCGGCCGCGTCGGGGTCGGTCTGGTCGACGTAGATCACGCCCGCCCCGGCGGCGCTGTCGGGCAGAAGATTATCGTTGGGCACGATCCAGATGCTGCCGAAATCGTCGATCAGGTCGAAGTGCTGCGCGCGCGTTCCCGCCAGCTTCAGCGAGGCGAGCGTCGCCGGCCCGGAGGACGGGGCGATTCGATAGTAGCGCAGGCCGTCCGGGTGATCATAATAGGAGACCTGGTTGCACCAGAAGGTCGGCGCCGTCCCGACATCGTCGCCCTTGTCGCTGTACAGGCGGACATTGCCCAGGGGTTCGGGCGTGAACCCGACGCTGACATCGCGCACCGATGGCTGCGTCAGGTTGTTGCGCACGATCGTGAAGCTGTTGCCCCAGCGGCCGCTGATCCGGCCGACACGCGTCGCCGCGCCCCAGCCCGCGACCGACACGACAGTATCGCTGGCGTTGAGGATCGTGCCGGTGCCCGTGGCGCCCTTGTTCATCGCCGCGAGCACGTTCAGCTCGTGCCGCCGCCACGTCACCGTGCCGTCGACGATGGTGTCGCCGCCGCTGCCGCCGCTCGGTGGAGTAGCGCCCGACGTGCCCGACGCGACACATACCCAAATCGCCGGATCGGCACCGGTCGTGATCACCGTTGACGGACTTGAAAAAACTGTCGTTCCGCCGCTCGTCGAGACGAACAAGGCAATATTATAGGCGGTGTTCGGCAGCCAGAGGGTGCTTGGCACCCCTCCGAACTCCTTGTCGATCAGTTCGGTGGTGCCCTCGAGCACGACCAGCGTCTGCGCCGTGCCCACCGCCGCCTTGACCAGGCACCGGCCAGCCTGGTGGAGGTCGCGCTGGAAGCGCATCCCCGAACCGCTCCACTTGGCATAGCCACCGAGCAGCGGGTCGATGGCGCCATCGACCGAGATGTTGCCGAACGACGGTGACGCGCCGTTCGTCATGCCGTAGCCGGCCACCGGATCGTAGGCGACTCCCGAGGTGACGACTGTCGTCTCGTCGCCCGGGGGGAAGCTGGGCGCAGTGCCGGCGGGAGAGCGGAAGACGGTGTGCTTCCAGGGATAAGCCATCGCTAAGCCGCGCTCGCCGCACCGATGTGAATGCCGGTGCTGTTGCTGCCCGCTGACGGGAAGTTGAACCCGATCTTGCCCTGGGCCGTGATGGCGCTGGATGCGGTCGGAGCCAGCGTGACGACGCCGTCGACCTCCAGCCGGTACTGCGGCGGCGAGACGGTGTCGTCGCAGATGAACTCGACCACCGGCGCGCTGGTGCCGAACACCGGTGTGTAGGCGACGCTGGCGAGAAGGACGCCGGTGCCGCCGTTTACGCGGGTGTACATGACCCACTTGCCGATGGATGCCTGATAGCCTGCATAGGCATAGGTCGCCGAAGCCGGAGCATTGTTGTTGTGCTTCAGGATCAGGAAGGCCGAGGCGGCGGTGTCGGTCTTGAAGATGAACGGCGCCTTGAGTCTCGGACTGGACGCCGGCGTGTAGTTGACGAGAGCGATGCTGCTGCTGCCGGGCGGATAGATCGTCCCGACGCCAGCGGTTATGAAGGTCTGAATATCGTTGTTGTTGAGCGTGTACGACTGTCCGGTATTGGCGGTGCGAGTGCCAAGCGAGCCGGTCGCTCCCCGCCAGTTGTCCGAGTAGGTCGCGATCAGCAACCCGCTGATCGTCGTCGATTTCGGACTGCCGGTCGCCCCGGCCAGCGTCTCGACCAGCTGGAAATCGGCCTTCGCGCCCGACGTGGCGAAGGTGATCGTCCGGTTCGCACTGTCGATCGTCGTGCCGCTCGGCAGTGACGTGCCGGTGATGGTCGATCCCGGCGTCGCGCCGGTGATGGGCAGAGCGGTGTTCGGCGCGGTGCCGGTGATCGCCAGCACGCCGAGGGTCGGCGGCCCGCTGGGATCAAGAACCGAGGTCGCCGCGACGTTCAGCACCGCCAGGGTCGGTTCCAGCGGCAGCGGCGGGTCGTTGTTGTCGTGCAGGATGTTAAGTGAATAAGGCACGTCCTCCGCCACACGGATCTGCAGGCCGGCGGCGGTCGACCTGTGCGCCAGCCGTACTACCGTTGCCGACCGGCGTGCGCCGGCGGCCGTCTCCCATGTCGTGCCGTTGTCGAGCGAGACCTCCACAGCCTGGATCGCGCTCGTCGGCGTGAAGTCCGTTCCGGTGCCGTGGGCGATCGTGAGATCGGTGGCGGTGGTATAGACCGGCGCGGCGCTGAGGATGCGAGGCCCGCGAGGAATGGTCGTGCCGTTGATGCTCGCCAGCAGCACCGCGCCGACCCGCGCCGCCGAGATGCGCTGCGACGCCGGCGCGGTCTGATGCAGTTCGTCGCTCTGCTGCTCAAGATCATAGGTCGTCGGCGACGAGAGATTGTTGGCATCAGCCCCGACGTTGAGCTCGGCCTGCTTGATCCATCGACGGTACGGCACGTCGACCGTGCCGCGCTGTGTCGTCCCGAGGATGATCTTCAGGTTCGGCAGACCAGTCTCGGCGCGGATTTTCGCGAACAGCGAGCGCAGCAATGCTTCCCACGCCGCCTGGTCGATGTTAGCGGCGCCGCCGTTCGAGCCGTGGTAAAGAAGATAGTCGACTCCGCCAGCGGCGATGATGGCGTTGACCAGCCCGGTCCGCAGCGTACTGCCGGCCGCCTCCCATTGCTGAAGCGTGCTGCCGCCCTCATTGCCCTTGATGAAGCGAACATCGCGGTTGAGCGCGTTGACGAGAATGTCGCCGAGCGCGTGCGCGCCGCTGCCGACCGTACCGAGCGTCGCGAAGCTGGTGCCGTTGGTGCTAGCGGTGACGCGGGGGTTGCTGACTTCGCCGTTGGCCTCGGTGAAAAAGCGCTCGTAGGTCGACGAGCCGCCGAAGGCGATCTTGAGCGGGGTCGTGCCGGTAACGACGACCGATCCCGTGGTCGGCGCAGGCGTGACAAAGCCCGCTGTAAACGGCTCAAACGAGTAGGCATACGCACCGACCGGGAGTCCGTTCGCACCCGCCACCACCAGCGTCTTGCCGGCGTTCATCACCGCACCCGCCGCCGCCAGCGCGCCGGTAAACGCTACGCCGTCGTTGCCCGCCGCGTTGGCAAGCGTGCCGATCGTGGCTCCGGCGGCGACTGTCCCCGACGTCAGCGCCGCCGGGGTGAAGCCGACCTGCGGCAGCGTCGGGACGGGGACGTAAAAGCTTCCGCCAATGAATTCCACGGTCTAGACCTCCGTCGCCGCAAAGGTCTTGCCGGCCGTGGCGCAGTAGACCGAGATGCGGTTGCTCGTGCTGACCTTGACCGTGAGCCCTGCCAGAAGCTTGAAACCAGTCGTAGCGGTGGCGGTGACGCCGTTTTCGGTGACGCGCATCTCGGCGTCGGACGTGTTCTGGAGGATGAGCTCAAGCCGATTGGCATTGGCGGCGGCGACATCGGCCGCGCCGGCCACGGTGACACCCGACCTGTCGACGCCTGCGGTCAGTTTCGCCTTCGGTGGCAAGTTCGCCGGCGCAGCCTGCGTCAGGTCCGCGTGCAACTGGTCGAGCTTCGCCAGCTCGCTCGTCTGGTTGGCCGCAGTAGCCCCGCCCGCTGCCGGCGTAAACGTGCCCGTCACCGCGACGGGCGTCGCGCGGAGCTGCGCGTCGGTCAGTCCTGCGGCGGTCGGGTTGGCAACGGTGACGGTGATATTCTCCAGCGCCGCGAGCGTCGTCGCGTCAAGGCCAATCCCAGAGTTGAGCCGCGTGACGACAGCGGCAACGCCGGCGGCGGTCGCGGGATTGTCGGATAGCTTCGCGAGCACTGCCGCCAGCGTCGCCTGCGTTGCCAGAGTGTCGCGAATTGCGGTCAGGACCGCAAAATCCTCGATCGACGCTACGAACGGGTGACTATCCGCCGCCGCATGCCTGCCGCCATCCTGGAGCGTGTTCGCCGTGATACCCGCGCCGGGCGTCACGTTGACCGTTGGAAGACCCATTGCCGTGCTCCTAGAAGACGACGGCGGGGACGTACCCGCTGTTCAATGCATTGCCGAAATTGAGTGCGGGGGAGTAACCTGGCGGCATGATCAGCAGCACGAGCGGTCCAAGGACGGCGGACCCGGTCTGGTCGGTTGCGGTGATGCTCAAGCCGGAGAAGGTGCCCTGCACCGTTGGGGTGCCCGAAATGGCGCCGGTAGCCGGGGAGAAAGTTAGACCCGCTGGTAGCGGCCCAGTCAACGCGAACGACCGCGGCCCGTAACCGCCCGTAACTGCAGGAATGAAGCTGTAGGCGACGCCCGACTGAGCGGCGAAAGGCACGCCGGTAATCGCCAAAGCGACAACGATTATCGTTGATACCCGCAGCACGCCCGACCAAACCGGACCGCTCGCCTCCGGCCTGTACTCCGCCACTTTCGGCAGTTCGTCGACCGCCGCATAGCCGGCGACGCGGTTGAGATACCAAAGCCCGTTCGCGCCGACCGCGATCGAATAAGCGCCGTTCACCGAATCCAGCAGGCGCAGCGACGCGCCGTCGAGGACGCCGGTAATTTGCGACGAGAACGGAAGCCCGACGATCGCGATCGGGTTGACCAGGCCAAGCCCGCCTACGACTGGCTTTGGCTTGAATATCCCGCGGAAGAATGTCCCGCAGCTCACAGCACGCAGCCCCGGCGGTTGCCCTGCCCGCGGATCGTGGTTCCGTTCAGGATCATGCAGGGCAGCCGGTCACGCGCGTAGACCGCCGACACGGCATTCTTGCCCTGTGACGCCGCGACCCGCGTCTCTGCCGACACCACTTTGCCGTAGGTCGGCGCAATCCGGAGCGCGAGGTTGGTGTAAACCGCCTCGAGGTAATCGTCGTCGATCGACACCGGGTCAGATGGCAGGCTTGAGCCGTCCGTCGTCGCGGTGTTGTAGAATATCCCCGACCACGGCGCGGAGGCCATCATGGCGTCCATGCGCCGCAGCAACGCCACGTCCTCTTCGGCGGTGCCGTCGAAGACGTAGTTCGCCAGCGCGATCTCTTCGAGTGCCATCATGGCGACATCGCGCTTGGTGTAGGTGGACTGCACGATCAGGCCGCCGCGGCGTCCACAGCGACGACCTTGCGCACGTAGGGACGCTTGGCAGGCTCGGGGGCTATCGGCTCGGCCAGCATCGTCGCCGTCGCCCAGTTGTCGGCGCGCGCATCGGCCAGTTCGTCGGCGTTGTTGACGACCAGCGTGTCGAGGCTCATCCCCTCCCACTTGATTTCGGCGCCGGGGCGGTAGAGCATTGCCGGGAAGTCATCCATGTCGCGCTCCCGAAAGCATGGGGCGGCAGTGACGCCGCCCCGGTTGTCAGTGGTGCTTGGCGGTCGTGGTCGACACGTCGTTGGTGTAGTTCGGGCCGGCGGCGGTGACCTCGCGAACCGACTTCACCCCGAGCCGCTTGACCAGCGCCTCGACGTACGGCGTGCGGTTCTGACCCGACTTCTCGAGTTCGAGCAGGCCGGCGACCTTGTCCTCGGCGAGCGGCATCGTCTTGCCGCTGACCCGCTCCTCGAACTCGTCGATTGGCAGGTCGATGATGTAAGCGAACTGCATGATGTCCGACTTGGTCGGCCAGCGCAGGTGAGAACCCTCGCCGTCGCCTGGCAGGTTGCCATCGGTCAGATACTGGTAGGACTCCTTGGCGCTTTCCTTCAGCGCTTCGGTCGCGCCCTCCTTGCGGGCAGCGGCCTTGTCGGCGTCGGTCAGCTCGGGGATTGCCGGAGATCCGGCGACATGCTTGGCGGTCACAGTTGTTCTCCTGCCGGACTAATTAAGTTTGGTTGAACATCACTGCGCCCGCGAGCTGCGGGTTGGTCAGCGCCGTTCCGAAGTCGATGTCCCACCGGAACTTCATCGACAGATCGTTGATCTCGGCCTGACGGACGTAGGTCAGCGCGATGCCAAGTTCGGTCGTCGCGTTCATCACGTTCCAGCCGGCGGTGTTGTCGATCGTGTAGCTGCCGGGGATGACGAGCAGCGACTCACGCTTGAAGAACGGGTTGACCTCAGCTGTGACGGTGTTCAGCCACGTGATTGCAGCGCCGGACGCGGGCGTAGCGGTGACGTTCTGATACTCCTTCTCGGGCTTGGTGCCGCCGCCGTTGGAGATCAGCGCAGGCGCAATCAGGATCGTGCCAGCGCTCGGCTTGCCGATGACGCGGAACGTCTGAAGCTGGCCGGCGTCCTGCTTGGTGATCATGTGCACCGAGTTGACGCCCGCGATCGTAAAGGCGTCGCCCGGCTTGATGTTGGCATAGGTCGTCGCCGTCACCGCCAGCGTCGAATAGCGGTTGTCGACGTTCGCCTCTTCGCCGGTCGCTGCGACCGACGACGCCTTGGGCACCCAGTACTGGTTGGCACCGTTGACCGTGGTCGCGCCGCCCGTCGCAGCGCCGAGGCGGACCGACTGGTCGTTCTTGAACACCTCGAAGCCGGCGACGTCGGAGTTGACCATCGCGCGCTCGTAGGCATCCGACGAACGTTTGGTCGCCTCGGAGCGATTGGCGAGGTTGCTGGCCATTGAGTTCGCCACCCGCGGCGCGAGGAAGGCGACGCGGTTGCTCTGCCCGACGCCGATCTCGGTAAACGCGGCGTCGGCCTGAGCGACGTCGTCGAAGCCGGTCGGCGCGACCGTGCGCTTGACGAACACCGAGCCCTGCAGCGCGACGGTGTTGAACAGTGCGAGGTTGATGTCGCTCGACAGTTTCTGCTTGGCGGCGTCGGCGTAGTTGCTCATCGTCCGCTGCGAGCGGAGGTTCTTGGCAGTGACCTTGCCGTTCGACGACTTGTGGTAGCCGACCGAGATCGGGACCGCGAGTTCGGTCATGTCGCCGAAGTTGGCGGTCTGGTCGAAGCCGTCGTACGACGCCGAGATCATCTGCTGCGGAATCCAGATGCGGTCGCGCAGATGCTCCATCGTCTCGCCGTCTTCGGGCTGGAACTTGGTCGCAGCCTTGCCGATGATCAGCATGTCGTCGAAGCCTTCGACCATCTTGTCGAACGCCACGATCTCTTCGTGGGTGAATGCGTTTGCCATTTTGAATTAGTCCCTAGACCGGAGTGGGTTCAGGCCTTCTTCAGCGTCCGCTTGTAGGCGATGACCTTCGATCGATCGCCGGACTTCGCAGCCTCTGCTTCCAGCCGTTCAAGTCGCTGTGCCGATCCGGTGGATGGAGCTGAGCCCCGCACCACGCTCTCGGGAGACGTCGTCGCCTTGCGCTTTTCCACTTTGAGATCCTTCTCGAGGCGGGCTGCTGCGAAGGCGAACTTCACAGGGTCCTTGATTGCGGCGAGGGAGCGTAGCCGTTCGGGGTTGCGGCCGATCGCGTAAATGAGCAGCGCCTTGTTCTCGGCACCGGAGATCAGAAGCCCTTGCTGCGTCGTAGAGAGTGTCGATGTGACCTCCTCCTCGGCGTCGGCGAAGTCCGCGACCTTCAGCGTTGCCGCCTGAGCCCGGAACGTCGCCATATCGGCGTCGTAAGCCTTCTGTGCTTCGGTCTGCTGCGTCTCTGCGTCGGCTTTCGCGCGGTCTACCGCCGACTTCCGAGCAGTCCAGGCGTTGAACTCCGCCTCGAACTTATCTTCGTCGTAATCGCACCCGGCGATGGTCGGCTTGGGGCCGATTTCGACCGTCTGCGGCTTAGCGCCCTTCTTGAGTTCGGCGTTTTCACGCTCCAACTCGCGGGTGCGCTTGCGGAGATCGCGCACCCAAGACGGTGCGTCGTCGCCCGAGGCTGGCGCTGCCTCATCGCCGATCGTGACAACGTCGACCTCTTGGCCTTCGCCTTCCGACGCTTCGGAGCCCTCCTCTTCGCTTTCGGGAGGAGCTTCCATCTCCTCGTCAAGCCCTTCGGGTTCGTCCGCGTCGTTCTCGATTGGCATACTGCCTAGACCCTTCGTCTCACCGGTTTGCGGCTGGTGGCTGCCGTGATCCGAGGGGTGCGGCGCGCAGAGTTGCGTCGGAAGAGGTTATTTGCGATGCTTGCCTCATGATTATTCGCTTGTTCGCGTCTTCGTCGCTTCTCCTGACCGTCTCCGCAGAGGCTCAGACGACGACACGCTGCTCGACGGTCGGCACTTTTACGAATTGCACGAGCGACCAGGCCGCGCCGACACGCCCGATTGACTACCAGTCGCGGATTGCGGCGCCAGTTGTCATCATGCCCCGGCATCGCGACGGCGAGAACGGCAAGGCGGCAAAGAAAGCCGGTAAGATGGTGGCCGCTGGCGACTGTAGCGGGGCGTACAGCACGGCGCTGAACGCTGGCGACCTCGACACGGCTGAGCGCGTTAGAAGGCTTTGCGATAAGCCCTAAATCGCGGGCTGCGTTGCCGCGATATGCCGCGTTGCAGCGTCAATCGTCGCAATCGTGCGGTCATGCGCAGCGCCATCGATCTCGCCGACCGTCTGCGCTGTCTTGGCCTTGACCAACTCGACGTCGGCCATCGTCTTGACCGTCTGCGCCTGAGCCTTCTGCGCCTCGGCGCGCGCCTGCTCGGTCGCACCCTTGACCAGTTCGGCCTGCGGGTCAGGCGGCGCGTTGGCGGCGGCGTCCTGCTCCTTGGCAAGCTGCGCCTGCTCCTCCTCGTTCGGCTTCAGCACGCCGTTCTTAATCAGCTTCATGCGGAGATACTTCTGGACGTCGTCGATGCCTTCGCCGTCCATGTTGATCATCGCGGTCGACAGCAGCAGGCCCGATAGTTCGACGTCGGTCTGCGCCGCAGCCTGCGACATGCCAATCAGCGCGCGCACCGTCGCGTCCTTGCGGGTCCGCGACGACGGGCCGGTGTCGACGATGACCTTGTAAACACCCTTGACAAAGTCGTTGAGCAGGATCTGCTTGCCGGTCGCCGTGGTGTGTGGCGCGGCCAGCGTGATCCGCCCTTCGCTGCCGTCCGGCCCAAGCGTGTCCATCTCGCGGTTGTCTTCGACGTACAGGTCGCCGGCCATGCTGCGCCATATTTCACCCGACCGACGCATCGCCTTCTTGAAATTGTCCATGTAGATGTAGGACTGCATGTCGACCTTGTTTTGAACAAGCTCGATCGCGTCGGCGCTGACGTTGGAGACGACTTCCTCTCCCGCGTCCGCCGTGCCGCTGAGCTCGGCGAGGTCAGCGCTCGACACCTGCGCCAGCGCGGCCAATGCGGGCGGCACCTGTGGCGGCGATATCATGCCTACGACGCCCTGCGGCAGCATTGCACCCGAAATCGGGTCGATCATCGGGCGGATCAGGCGATACGGCGCGCGGTCGATGTTGCCCCGCGCCCAAGCGTACTCGAGCCCTTCGACCTGTTCGGCAAACAGGATGGGAACCTCGTGGCTGCTGATGCCGGCGATCTCAAGCATCTTGCCGATCTGCGTGTTGTAGATACGCGCCGGGTCCTTCATGTAGCGGACCTTGCCGGCAACGCGCTCGACATTGTCAACGAACCAGCGCTTGGCGTAATACGGCACGATCGGGATGCACTGGCCGGGGATATAGCCGTCGTCCGATAGCACCCCGCAGCCCGAGACGACATACTTGCGGACGCGGTGCGACTGGACCTTGCGGCGGCGGACCTCATCCCAACCGGTGTCGGCCAGTTCCTTGCGCTTGTCGTCGTCTAGCGCGTCGTCGTAGTGCTTGGCCTCCTCCTGCGTCGCGACATGGCGGAACACGCAGATCGTGCGGCTCTTGTCCTCGATCTCGTAGTACTCGGCGACGTAGACCACGTCCGGCGACCACCAGTCGAACACCCACATCTGCTTGTCGAACGACGCCGGATCTTCGTCGGGATACGCATCCTTGAAAGCGTCCGGCGACATCGCCGAGATAACCCACGCCTTGCGAGCGTCCGACTTGTCATGGCGCTTGGCATCAACGTCGAAATACATCGATGTGTCGGCGTCGTAGATCGGCTCCATGCGGATGCGCTGCCGATCGTCCTCCTCGTCGCCCTCGTTCTCATAGGCAGCGCGCAGGCGCCAACCACCGATGCCGCCGCCGACACCCTCCTCGAATGCGTTGTCGTAGGCGTCTTGCCCATCGCACTCGTTCTCGTCGGCGCGGTAAAGCCCGTCCATCGCGTCGGCCGTCTCGGGGTCAGCGGCGTCGTCCTTCGGGCGGAAGTTCACGCTGATCCGGTTGTTGCGGTAATCGGTGACCAGCCGCATCACCGCCGAGTGTGTCTTGTTAACCTCGGGCCGCGGCGTGTTGACGAACTGGTCCTCCATCCAGTCCTCCCACTGCGCGCCTGCGATTGAGTAAAACCGGCGGTCCTCACGGCACTGCGCGCGCTCCTCGCGACCGGCCTCATAGGCGGCGTCAAACGCCTTCATGCAACGCTCGTGGACCTTGGCGAGTCGGGAGGTTGTGGACTCGGTCATACTGGCTGCACCGCTTGCAAATGCGGGCTATCACCCTGAGGCTTGAGCGTTTGAGCGCGCCCACCAATGTACTTCAAGGCTGCGCGAGCGCACTTGCGCCAAGCACGCTTGCGGTCCGACTTTGCCACAGCCCATGCAACTGCGTCGGGATAGACCGCCAGCCGCATTGCATCAGCCGGTTTATCGACCTCGGTCATCGCGACGCCGCCCTCCGGTAACCAGTGACCATCGGTGGGACGTAGACGGTGCGAATGACAGGCTTGGTTGCTAGCGCACGCCGGGCCCGCTCATTGCTGTAGCGCAGCGCGTCGATCATGTGGTTGTCCCTGTCAGCCAGCACCGGCTTGACCAGCCCGGTAAGCGTGTCGACCTCGTAGCTGTACAGCGTCAGCTCATCAATCATGTGACGACAGCGCGGATGCACAACGATGTCGAACGACTTCAGGAACTCGACACCTTCCTCGACTGAACGAGCGCCCTTTATAGCCGGATTGATGCGCGGGTAGCCGTGCTTGCGAAGGTAACTAATCGTCTCTGGCCGTGAGCTGTCGGCTGTCGTCCACCATTTCTCGCTGTCGGGAATGGCCGCGAACAACGCTGGCAAATTGTCGATCTCGACGTGCAGCCCGTAGGCCTCGTAGTCGATGAACATCTCGCGACCACGAATGAACGAACGCACCATACATGACGGGTCGATGCTGAAGCCGAAGTCTGCACCCTGGCTGTAATCGACATCGCTCGGGCTTTCGAACTCCTCGACCCGCCAGTTACGGAACACGCGCGCTTCGGAGTTGCGACGATACCGACCTTCCCAAATGTGGAGGTACTTGTCGGTGTCCCGGCTACGATCGTACTCAAGCTCGGCTTGCAAGACTTCAGGGAACCACGGATTGTCGCTCCACTGGACGGGGCGCACGACAGCGTTTGGTGGAGTCGCTTCACCTCGGAACATCACATCGACCGGGTCGGTCTCAAGATCGGGGTTCCATGTCCAGATTAGCCGGGACCCAGGTTGACGGATCGTCGGGACCAGCGTGTCAATCGAGCCCTGACTGACGTTCTGCGCCTCTTCCACCCAACAGTCGGTGATGCCCTCGTATGACTTCACGCCGGAAGCATTGCCGCGCAACCCGACAAAGATGAACAGCGAGCCGTTCTTGCCCCTAATCTCGGTCTCGGTCGACACGAAGAAATCGCGCAACCCGCAGCGTTCGATCTCGTCGTCCAGCAAGCGCTTCACGCTGTCCTTAATGCTGCGCTGAACCTCGCGGGCGCAGAGGATCCGCCGCGGCTCCTCTGCGGCCTGGAGGACCAGCGCAGACGCTACCGACCGACTCTTGCCTCCACCCCGTCCGCCCCATAGCGCAATATGCCGGTGATCCGACCACAGCACGTCGGACCATTTGGGCAATTGGACCTTCACGAAGGCTTACCGACGAACTCGACCGTGATCTTGGTCTGTATGTCGCCGCCATCGACGCCGCTAATTTCCTGCGGCATGACCTTCACCCAAAGCTTGTAGAACTCGCCGGGCTGTTCGTGAGCGAACTCAACCAAGCGGTTGACGCCGCCCATCTTCTCAAATGCGTCGATCAGCGCTTGCTTGACCGCGATTGTCGACTTGTTCGGAACGCCCTTCACCCGGCCTTTGCCCGCGTTGGTCAGGTTTGCTACGCGCTTTTCGCGCAACTCCAGACCGCCAGCAGTTTTCAGATTGCGCGCCATGATCCAGCCCTTCACCGCGCAGAGTTGCAACGGAAGCGTCCTTGGCACGGTCGAGAGCACGAGCAATCGCTCGGGCGGTGCGGTTGGCGAGTTGTGACCGGATTGCTGCGGCGCCGACCCCTGTCGCGATAGCGTCTCGGATGACCCGCAGTTCCTGCTCGGACCACCTCGGATTGGTCGCTGGCCAACCGACGCGGCTTGCCATCGTCTTGACCGCTGACTTGGTGCGATGCCGAAGCCGGCGATGCGCCCGGTCCAGGTCAAACCCCCTTGCGAGCTCGTCGGTCAGGATGGCTATTTCGACCGCCGACCAGCACATGCGATCGTGAACCGGAGGGCGCTTCAGCCAAGGATGGTTGGCCTCAACCATCCTTCCGCTCGACTAAGCTCTCGCCCCACTGCAGGATCACCCACATCGAGTTCATCGCCCCGCCCCCGTAAACTCCGCCGCGATCCCCGCCAACTCCGCCTCGGTCGGCATCCGCAGCGGGCGGTCGTCGGGTATCATGCCGCATGCCGATCGAAGCACGGCGCATCGCTGTCGGGATGCGTCCATTCGTTGCCGTCAGCGTCGACCGCGACGATGACATTGCCCCTGACCCGATACGCGGCATTGGTGTCGCTATAGGCATCGGCGAGGGTGCGGGCGTCCTCGCGGCTGACGAACCACTCGCTACCGTTCGAACCGCGCTTTAACATCGGGGCGATGACGCGGCCATTCAAGCAACAAGCGCGCATCTCGCCGGGTGCGCCGGGGATGAACATTTCGGCCTTGCCGTTCGGCGGGATGTGCCAGCGGACAATCTTGCCGCTGGTGGCAAGGCGAACATTGTCGGCCCGGACCCGCATCTCGTCTTCGGCAAGCTTTTCGTCGTCGGAAGGTTTCGGGCGATTGATCCTGGTGATGGCGAGCAGGTCGGCGGGCTTGGGCGCGGTCTTGCTGTGCTGGGCGTGGATCAGAAGCGCGGCGCGCAGCTCGATGGCCGAAGCTTGCCCGGCCACGACTTCGGCGAACAGCAGCATTGCTGCCATGTGCTCGCGCGGCTCGGTGTCGTGCCATTTCGGGAAAAGTGCTTGGCCTTCTACGAGGACCTTGACCAACTCCCTAGTATTCGGGTGCAAGGCCCTCGATTTCGTCGAGATATTGGAGGGCGAGGACGCCTCCTGCGACACCTGGGCTAAGGCGCGGCTCGCCGCTTCCCCGGTGCCCTGCCATGCCTTTTTGGTATCGTAATCGCTCATCGTCATGTTTTCCAATCCAGATTCGCCATGCCGCCTGCCAGTCATGCTTTTTCGCGGTCGGGGTGGCCGACTGCGCCCAATGATCTCGGAATCGTTGGAGCTGGTTCTCAAGCTCGCCGGGTTGCCAGCGGTCGACGGTGGCCTGTGTCGCCGGACCGAGCGGATTTGGCTGCCAGTCGTCGGAGAGGCGGGTCGCGGCTTTTTTCGGCTTCGCGCGCGCTTCGAACTTGTGCTGGGGAATGGGGGTAAGGGGGTTTGGTGTTAGGG